>NZ_LWMS01000008.1 GCF_003149675.1 Methanosphaera cuniculi
ATTATATCTTTTAGCTTCAATTGTTTCCATTTTACATTATCTATTAAACAATTATCAGTTGATTCTTCATTAATATCATGAAAGATATTTTTTATAAAATACTTCTTAATATCTACATATAACGAATAGTTTTTCTTTTATACAAACATTTTTTGAACTAGACCTTGTTTATAAGTTTTCATAAGATCTATTTTTTTCTTAGTTATTTTTATTTTATCATCAATTGTGGATAAAAATGATGCTATTTTTTCCTGCTCTTTGTATGTTGGGGGTATTTTATGTTTTGTATTAAAGAAGTCTTCTACTCCTATATTTAGTAGTCCATGATTTCTTGCACCTTCTGTTGCTATTTTATAAATTTCTTTATTCCATACTGATGTTTTAAAATATTGTTCTAAGAAATTTGGATTTATAAAATGTTTTGGTTTAAAACAAATATATAATGTAGATACAATTCCTTTATTATATTGATTTAATTTCTTAACTACGCCATAAGGATGACCATTAGAATAACTTTTATTATATGCAAAATCTCCTTTTTCTAACAAATAATAATTTTTAAGATTTTTACTAGCAACACTTTTATTAAAATATTTTTCTTGATCAATTAAACCATACTCAGCAGATATAGTTAAAACTAAATTTGAATCTAAGTTTCTATTTTTAGTTGTTATTCTATCAGTTATTTCCTTTAATTTTATAGTAGTCCATTTATGTTTAAACTCATTAAACCTAATATTTGGAACTTCTTTATCATATGCACTCTTTACTATCATCCCTTGTAACATAGATAACTTACATTTATTTAATTGAATAAATCTCTGTTCCATTAGGAATAATTTTTTATCAATTCTTGATAAGAAATATGATATTTTTTCTTGTTCTTCTAATGACGGTATTTTAATTTTAAGATCCAGTAATATTTTTTCTGAAAATTCTTTTTGTCCCGTTCCTCCAACATATTTCTCAGATCTTTTATAATATGATGATCTACTTAAATAATAGAATAAAAATTTTATTGATACTATATTTCTATTATTTATAAATGAAGTTATAGCATTAGAACATATTCCACCATCCAATTCTTCAGGAACAATACCAATTCCTCCATTATGAAAATTTTGTCTTCCAATTAATATTTCATTAGCATTACGAATATAATATGGTCTTCCTTTTTTACTTAGTTTAGGAACTACCCCTTCATTAATTTCAATACCTTTTGCATGAAGTTTAACTGTTAATAATTTTTTATCATCTACAGAAGTTATTTTCTCTTTTTTAGGTATTTTGACAATATTTTTTAAAAATGTTTCTTCATAATTATCTTCGAACTCTATGAAACGTAACTCTGGTGTTTTAATTTTATAAAAACAAATGTTTCTTCTTATTAAAAAATCTAAGAGATACAACCATTAAAAGATAATTTTATAATCATAATTATTCTTCCTGATATAAAGACACAAAAATCAAGTTAGTTTTTTCCAATTTTCAAAGAAATCTGTGGTATCATAAAAATAATTATTTTCAAAAGTATCAGGATCAAACTCTGATTTAAAAATTGAGACTAATTCCTTTTTCCATCCACAGTTTATAAGATTATTTTTTACAAATATAGCTTCATTTATATCATCATAATATCCATAATAGATATAATTTCCATTTTTATATTTTTTGATACAGTAATTCTCATTTTTTTTATAAATATATCTATTTCTGTTCTGAATTTCATCAGTAATTGTGGAAATAGTATTAATACTATCTTGATTCCAATTTCTAAAATCTAAATATGATTTTATAAGTAAAGCAAGTTCATAAGTAGGATAACTTCCTATTGTAATTGATTTATTATTTCTTTGTTTTCGGATAATGTACTGATTTTTCTGTGATGTGATCTGATAAATATTTTCACCTTTTATATCAGGAAATGGTGGTATTTCTTCTTGTTGTTGTATGGTGTTTGTGTTTTCACACATGAGTTCTTCATCTGTATTGTATTTTAGGAGAAGGTCTCGTTCGTGTAGTATGTTTTTTAGTTTTTTTGAGCTTGCGTATGTTTTGTTTTTTATGTTTAGGTAGTATCTTTTGTTTGTTTTGTTGTATGTTATGTGTTTGTAGTATTCTTTTGTTGCTTTTTTTTCTATTTGTTTTATGTTTGGTTTTTTGTGGTATGGTAGTATTTTTTGTATTATTTGGGCGTATTTTTCATCCTGGTATGGTCCATATGTTGTTTTATTTGGGGATGTTATGTAGTATTGTTTTTGTTTTTGTATGATTTTATATTGTGTGAATGATTCTTTTTTTTGTATCCTGTTTTTTCTGATTTAATCCAGTTGTTTTCTTCTAGGAGATTTCTTTGTTTTTGTGCTTCTTTTTTGTTTGTGTATTTTCCGTAGTTTATTCTTTGGTTGTAGATGTTTTTGATGATGTGGTATTTGTTGTTGATTTTGTGGATGTTTTTCATATTTATCATTGGCTATTTTTTCTATTGTTTTAAATATTTTGTTTTTTCAATTAGGATTGTTGTGATGTTTTCTTGTTTGTTTATCTTTTCTATTTTTTTGATGATTATGTTGTTTATTTTGGTGTTTTTTATGATTAGTATTATTATTTTTTGATCTTTTGTTAGTTTTTTGAGTGGTACTTTTTTTATGTTGAGTTTCTTTATGGTGGATGTGTATGTTTGTGTTATTTTTGTATCGTTAATTTGGTATTGTATGTTTTGGTCAAGTTTTTTTATTTTTAGGTTATATTTTTGTGCGAATTGTTGGTGGAATTCTATTATGGATTCTATTGTATTTTCTTGATTTATTGTTATTGTTTTCATTTATTTCACATTTTCATGTTTTTTATGATAATTTTTTAATATTTTTAGATTTTAGTATGATTTTGTATAATATAATATTATATTTTAGTATTATTTATATATTTTAGGTAATTTTTTTAAAAATAGTTTAAGTATTTAATATTTAAATTTTTAATTTTATAATAATTTCAATAAAAAAATGGTAAATTTTTATAAAAAAAATAAAAAGAGGAAAAGTTAGAATTATTTCATCTAACAATTAATTTATAGTGTGTATGAGTTTTCTGATACAAATACGTTGATTGTTATGTGAATATCTTCATGTATTTCAGCTGGATTTTTTTGGTCTTTGTAGATTAAAATGTTAGGTAGTGCTTCTTTGTATATTTTTTTGAGTTTTTCAGGATTTGTCTTAATATATGTTTCATGTATTTTGTTTTTGCTTCTTCCTTGTAAAGCATCAATGTATTCTGCTGCAATTCCAAGGTTGCTTGCATGGAATTTTCGTAGAGTGTGACTTCTAAAGAACCTGTATTTTCCTTTAAATCCCCACTTCATTTGGTCGTTAATTTTTTGGAAGTTTGTAAGTACTGATGCATTTGAAAAGTCAAATAGCTTATCTGTGAGTTTTAAGTTTTTTCGTGTTTTTAAGTATTTAACAATATAATTACTTGCTTCAGGTGAGCAGAATGTATAGTAGTATTTATCTGTTTTTATTCGTTTAAGATATAATGTTGGTATTATATCATTTCGTTTTTCTAGCTCTTCGAGTATTTCATATAAATTGTTTTTAGTATAGTATTCATATGTTCCATTTATGAAATCTTCAACTTTTAGTGATAATGTTTCAGCTCTTGCTGTACCACTTGATGACATGAAAAGTATTAATGCTTTAATTGGAAGTGATGATATTTCAATGGCTTTTCGTATGTGTTCTTTAGTTGGAAGATCAAGATAGTTAATTTCATATGATCTTTCATATTTTACTGGTGGTAGATCTGGTATTTCTATTTCAAAATGAGAGTAGAATGTTCTTATCTTTGAGATGTAAGTTTTTATTGTACTTGTTGTCATATTTTTTTGTTCTAGTAGATAATTTCTATAGTCAATCATTCGTCTTTTTATATTTCGATTTTTTATTAAGTGAATGTTTTGCTCATCATCTAAAGCTTCATTAAATAATTCACTAATTGTCATTTCATGAAAATTTGTATAACTTTTTAGTGATGATTCATAACATTTTTTAGTATTTTTCTTTAAATTACGTTCAAGACAAAATTGAACGTATAATTTGTCATTATACATAATAAAATAAATTTATAAAAACACATAAATAAACAAGATTTATAATATAAAAAAAATAATATCATGAAAAAAAAATTAGGTTTATTAACCTCCAGTATAAAAAAAATGTCAAAAAAAGAAAGTAAATCTAACATTTATTGAAATAATTTTCCTTTTTTTTAACTTTAAAGAACAATTCACACTTTAATTTTATAAAAAATTAAAAAAAGTATATTAAGTATAAAAATAAAACTTATAATTATATACAATAAGAAATAATTGAGAGTGTTTCAAGTTATACTGAAATCTTGTTAAAAAGAATAATTTTATCAAGAAAATTAGTATAATAATTTCATATTATTGATTTAAAATTTTAATTATAAAAAAATAAGTCATTATATAGAAGTTAAATGATAATGTATATAATTAAGAATATTATACCTTTAATGAATAACATTGATATTAGCAGTATCAAAGTAATTCAGCATAATATACTTAATCAATACACCTTGTAGTTACTAGATATATTTTATTTAATATATACTTTTTACTACTATTTTTATAAAAGAATTAACAAAATTTATCCAGATAATAGTTATCAAGATAAAACCAAAAAATAATTTTTCTTTTACAGGTGATTTTATATATTTTATCATACTTATACACTCTCTCTTTAAATTTTATAAGAGAGGTAATTTAAATGGCAAGAAAATTTAATGATAAAATGAGTTTTGACTTAGAACACGAAATGAAATTAGACATATATGAAGAAGCAGACAAAATCAGAATGTCAGGATCTGAACTTGTAAGAACGGGAGTTAAGTCTTTTTTAATGAATCCAAATAATATACTAACATTTGAAATAAAAGAAATGGATATTCAAATTAAAGAAAAAGAACTAATGTACTCAATAATAAATAAATTTCTACAAAAATTACAAAAAGACATCAATTCACTAAAAAATAAACGTACTAGAAAATTAAACCTTATTGATCAAAGTAACATAGTTTACACAGATGAAGAAGAAAAAATCAAAACTATCATTTTAGATATCTTCACAACAAATAAATACAAATTTAATTCACAAAAAGATTTAAAAGAAAAAATAAAATTCATAGCAAACAATGTTCATGCAGATATTAGCATAGTACTAAAATTAACAAACTGCATACTAAATGATGAAATAACACTAAGAGAACTAATTGAAAAACCAATTCAACATATAGTGGATGCAAAAGAAGTTCAACATAAAGATACAGAAGAATTCATAAAACTAAAAGAAAGCTTATGGACAGAATATGGAGAATATATAGAAAAACAAGAACAAAAACAACAAAAAATAGATGAAGAAAAAACCATAATCCACAAACCAGAAAATGAACGCCTACAATATGTGATAAAAAAAGCATACAATACAAACTATAGAACACAAAGTATAATGGAAGCAAATGTAGAATTCATGTGTGATAAATATAATCTTAATTCAACAAAAACACTAGATATCATAAATCAAATCTATCAAAACAAATTAGACTACTTAAAAGTTATAAAATCAGATCATATATATGAATCCTATTGTAGAATAACTCCAGATAAAATAAATAATCTGGAAGAAAAAATAACACAACCTGAAGAGAAACAAAAATTAACTCCAATACAAGATATGATCCTTCACTTAAATGGGAAAGAACCCTTAACTGAAATAAAAGATGTAAATTTATTGGAAACACAAGTAAGACAAAAATGTTACTATAGAACCGATATTAAATTTAGAGAACTATGGAATACCATCACCCAGATTATTGAAGGAAAAATATCAGTAGATGAATTCATAAATTCTAATAGAACAATATGCTAAAAAAAAGATAATTATACAAAAAAAAGTAGCATTACCAGGTAATTTAACATATTTTTAGCATTTATGAATATGGGAGATTATAAGATATAACATACTATTAAGTTAGTAACTACCAGACTAATAGAATTCGTATATAATACATGAAAAAAATTATTATTATCCACCCTGCTTGAATGCTAAAAAAATCACTAAAAAAACTACTATTTAACTATGAAAAAGGGGGTTTTCCATAAACACAAATATAACAATTGTTAACTTAAATTAAGTTAAGTTTACAAAAAAAGTTAAAAAAAAGAATAGAAATCCAGAGAGTATCAGACAATTTGACATACATTTAACAATTATAAGAAATATTTGGGAGATAAAATATAATAGGCTATTAGCTCATTAACTATTAGACTAATAGAATTTGCGTATATATAATAAAATAAAAAAATTATTATTATTATTAATTCATTGATTAAATGCTAAAAAAAATCATGAAAAAACTAACCGATAAAAAAAAGTATTAGCCTAATATGTTATAAATCAAAAAAATAACAATACGAATCCAAGGAGTATCAGGCGATTTGACATACATCTAGCAATTATGAGAAATATGTGAGAAGATAAAATATAATAGGCTATTAGCTTATTGACTATTAGCCTAATAGAATTTGCGTATATATAATAAAATAAAAAAATTATTATTATTATTATTATTATTATTATTATTATTCACCAAATTGATTAAATGCTAAAAAAATCATGAAAAAATTAATCGATGAAAAAAAAGGTTTTCTTCAAACATAAGTATAACAATTGTTAAATTATATTAGGTTAAATTTACGAAAAAAAGGTTAAAAAAAATATTCTAAATATTTGTAAAAATTAGTTTTTTTAATAAAAGAGAAAGTGAGGAGGGGAGGATTATTGTATGAAGTATTACTTTTATCCTCATTATTATCTTAGAAGACTGATACTGATACTGGTTCCCAATCTTCGTTACAAATTGAGTTATAATCATATATTTTAGCATTTCCTGTGTCTGATCTTAGACTTCCTAGTTGTATATTTATTTTTTTGCCAACTGGATTATATCCTCTCATTTTCACAATTGTTTCATAGTCTGCCTTTTCTAGTCCAATCATGTATGTTTTTCCTTCAGGAACAAGAATTGCATAGTCTGAACCTCCAAATGATCCTCCATCATCTGCAAGTGCTAGATCTTCAATTGTGACTGTTACCTTTTCACCTTCTTCTCCTCCTGTTGATCCACTCTCTGAACTACCTGATGATGTGGAATATTCATCTGTTGATGGATTTTGCGATTGAGAAACGGATGGATTTGAACTACTGCTGCTACTGCTTGGGGTGGTTACGTCTGAACTATTATTATCACCTGATATGAAGCCTAATACTAGAAATATTATGATTCCTATGCAGCAGCATCCTATTATTGCATTTGTTGTATCTCCCATTTTATGTTTCACCTCCACATTGTTAGTTTTATCATTTTTAGGATTATCATTATACCTATGCCTGCTAGAAGTCCTGTAATTAATCGTAGTTTATTGTTACTTTCACGGAGTTTAAGTGCTTGTGTTGTTCCATCAACTAGACATGGTATGATAAGTAGTATTGCTGTGTAGAGGTAAAGTTGTGTGTAGTGTATTGGTATAAAGTATGCATATATGAGATATATGATCATTGTAATGTAAAGTCCTGTGCACCGGGCACATACTGGGAATTGATGATTATGGAAGAAAAATGATCGTTCTGGTCTTCTGTGGCAAATAAATTTTGATAAACGATTAAAATCCATAATATTAGTTTATAGTAGGTTATATTTAAATTATAGTGTTTAAAGTCATTTAAAAGTACTTTTAAAGGTACTTTTATGAATTTATTGTTATTTTAGGTATTTTATAGCCTCAAATAATATCATTTTACTAAAAAGAATATTTAATTTTATATAACCTAAATTACAAATAGTATATTATAATCAAAAAAAAATTTTTAATATATTAAAATAATTTTACAAAACTATAAGGAGTACTCGATAAAATGAAACTTTATTACGATGATGACGTAAATACAAATGTTTTAGCAGATAAAACAATCGCAGTTATAGGATATGGAAGTCAAGGAAGAGGTCAAGCACTAAACATGCATGATAGTGGTCTTGATGTTGTTGTAGGACTTCGTGAAGGTGGAAAATCCTGGGAAAAAGCAAAAGAAGACGGACTTAATGTAATGACTGTTGAAGAAGCAGCAAAAAAAGCTGACATCATACACATATTAATACCTGATGAAATACAAAAAGATGTATTTGAAACACAAATTAAAGACAACCTAGAACCAGGAAACACAATCTCATTTTCACACGGATACAACATACACTTCAACCGTATAAGAGTACCAGAAGATATAAACGTAACAATGATCGCACCAAAAGGACCAGGATCAAAAGTACGTGAAACATACCTTGATGGATTTGGAATTCCAGGTCTAATAGCAATAGAACAAGATGCAACAGGAAATGCATTTGATATTGCAAGTGAAATGGCAAAAGCAGTAGGATTAACCCGTGCTGGAGTTGTTGAAACAACATTCAGAGAAGAAACAGAAACAGACCTCTTCGGAGAACAAGCAGTATTATGTGGAGGATTAACCGCACTAATAAAAGCTGGATTTGAAACACTTGTTGAAGCAGGATACCAACCAGAAATGGCATACTTTGAAACTTGCCACGAAATGAAACTCATCGTTGATCTAATCTATGAAAAAGGATTTGGAAACATGTGGCATGATGTAAGTAACACAGCAGAATTTGGTGGATTAACAAGACGTGATAGAGTAATCACCAAAGAAGCAAAAGAAAACATGAAAGAAATCCTTAAAGAAATCCAAAACGGAACATTCTCAACAGAATTTGCAGTAGATGCAGATACATCATACCCAAGACTTTACACACAAAGAAGACTTGAAAGTGAAGAAGAAATAGAAACAGTAGGAAAACGTCTAAGAACTGCTTGTGGACTAGAAAAAGAAGAATAGATAGAAAAAATAATTTTCTATTCTCTTTTTTAATTTTTTTTTAACTTACTTAACCCTTTTTTTTAACAATTAACAACTTATTTTATTTTTTTAACAAATTTTTTTTTATTTACAGAAAAAAAAAATTGAATATTATTACACTAACTTTTTTCTAATTAAATTTTTTAACTAATGGAGATGAATTTTATTATGGTTGAATATTATGTTGGTATGGATCATGGAACAACAGCAGTTTCATTTGAAATACTTGATGAAAATCAAAAAGAAGTAGCACATTTAACATTACCACGTGATAAACTTGCAAATAATGAAGTATCCTTTAAAGAAGAACTAACTAACACCATAGATACTGAAAAAATAAAACTATTATGTATGTGTTATGGTATGGGAGATGGAATTAATGAAATCACACCATTAAAAGATGTTAAAAACAATGCAATACAATCACTAAAAGGAGCTGGAAAAGTAACAGGTGGAGGAAGTCAAGTATATAAAGAAATTGAAGAACTAGACATTCCAGCAATACTAATACCAGGACTACACAGAGATTGTGAATTTCTAGATCCAAGATTTAGGGCAAGCTATTCTCATTGTGCTAGTGCTGAGAAGGTAAGCTTATCATACTATGCATATAAAAAAACAGGTTGGAAAAATATGATAATTGCTGATATTAGCTCAAATAGTGTATGTATACTAGTTGAAGATGGTATTATAAAAGGAGCAATGGATGCATGTATTGGTGCTATGGGATTTATTCATGGACCTTTAGATCTTAGTATGTTGCGTGATATTGATGAAAATCGTAAAACTGCTAATGAATGCTTCTCACATGCAGGAGTATCAAAAATTGCAAAAGTTAACACCAAAGTTGTAGATACAAAAGATGAAATTATAAAAAAAGCAGTAAATAATGATGAAAATGCACTTTTAGCTATTGATTCTTTAGTAATGAGTGTTGTTATGGAAATATATGGTCTTTATGGTATAATGAATAATCCTATTGATGGTATTATATTAACAGGTTCAGCAGGTGTGATGCATGATCCTATTGATATTAGTAAAATGATAGAAAAAAAGATAGAAAAACTTGCACAAGTAAAAGTTTTAACATCAAAAAGTGGTGCTATTGGAAGTGCAATGATAGCATATGATATTATAAATGAAAATAAAAATAGTATTCTTGGTATTAATGTTAAAAAAAGAAAGCTAAAAAAAGAGGGTTAAATTCTTATTTTAACCATTTTTCAATATCCTCATATACTGTCATATCAAGTGATAATGGTGTGATTACTGGCTGATTTTTAGTATGCATATTATTTACATCAGTATTTTCATCATCTTTCATTATAATATCTCCTTTTATCCAGTAGTAAGGATGTCCATATGGGTCACGTCTTTCTTCTACATCTGTTGTATACATACGATTTGCAAGGTGTGATTGTATTATTTCATCACTTTCAGGCTTTGCTGGTATGTTAAGATTAAGTATATCTGTGTTTTCTGGCATTCCATATTTTATAACATTTTTAACAACACGTCTTAGAATTTTTTTAGCATATGTAAAATCTATTTCTGATACTCCATCTTTAAATTTTAGATCTTCACGGTCAATTTGAAGTGATACTGCTATTGATGGAATATGATGTGATGCTGCTTCAAATGTAGCACCTAGAGTACCACTAGTTGTAATACTTTTTGATAGATTTTCACCAATGTTAATACCTGATATTACAAGATCAGGTTTTCCATCCATTATATGATGTGTTCCTATGATTAATGAGTCTGTAGGTGTTCCTGTTACAGCATATCCATAGCTTCCATCTGCTAGTTTTCTTTTAAATATGCGAAGGGGCTTCATTAGTGTTATTGCATGTCCTACCCCACTTTGTTGTGTTTGTGGTGCTACAACTGTTACATCACCAAGGTCTTCTACTGCCTGTTTTACTGCTAGTATTCCACCTGAGGTTAGTCCATCATCATTTGTTATTAAGATTTTCATAATTACTATTTTTATTTTTTCTTTTTATTATAGATAATTTATAATATTTGTATGAATAAAAATATAAACCAATATAAATAATATAATTTTTTTTAGAAAAAAATAATATAATATAATAAAAAAAAATTTTTTTAAATATGAGGGAATTGTTTTGGAGAAAGAACGATTGGTAAACTTTATTTCTACTATCATGGATGATAGTGGATTTAATGTAACAAAAAATTATAGAGTTGGAAATGAGACTATAGACATCTATGGAACTCTCAGAACTAAAGCTGGAGAAGTAGGTGTTGTTGTAGCATGTAAAAACTATGAAGAACCATGGACTGTAGGACTTGAAGTAGTAAAAGATATGGAAAAGTTAGCACGAAAAGTACATGCATCTAAGATTATAATATTTACAACTAGTAGCTACTCACATGCTTGTGCTATATATGCTCAGAAAAGAAATATTAAACTTGTAGATCGTAAAGGATTAATTAAAATTGCAAAAAACTATGCTGAAAGAAGAAACATTGTATCAGAACCAGTAGTAAGTTATGAAGATGAATACAGTGGTTATAATGCTCCAGTTAATCGTAAACCAGCACGATTAGATTCAAAAAGTCATGGGGGAAGATTTAGTCATAGACAAAAATCTCAACGAAGCAGTAGATCATCAAATATGTATTCATCAAGACCTAGTGCATATAGTAACTCAGGTTATACGAACCGTTCACGTAGTGGAGGACATTTTTCATTAAGTAAACCTTCAGTAGGTTCAGGTATGATGAATAAGATGTCAAATGTTAATATAAGTGGTATGCTTGATTTATATGAAAATCATCAAATAATTTACTTAATTATTTTAATAATACTTGCATCTGCTGTTGCATACTTATTTAGTCTTGTTACATCAGGTCCTTTTACTGGTCTTGGTAAGATTATTACAAGTGCTATTATATGTTTTGGTGGTCTTGGATTAGTTGAACGTAATATTTCAAATCTTATCTTTAAAGCTGGAATTATATTCTTTATTTCAATAATAATATCAATTATTATAACAACAATGTAAGAAATGTTAAAATATTTTACCAATTTTAGATTCTTTTATTTTTTTTTAACCACCTCTAAAACTTACTATTTTTTTTGGAAATTCTACATTTTTTTTATAAAGTAATTAATTAGTTAATTATAAGTTATAATTTATGTAATTTTAAGTTTTAAGTGTATAAGTTATAAGTTTTTAGGTCATAAAAAAAATTAGAAAAAACATTGAAACTATTAGTAAAAATTAAATTCATAAAAATTAGTAATTAAATTCATAAAAATTAGTAATTAAATTTAAAAGTAAAATGGGCCGGAGGAGATTTGAACTCCTGATCCCCTCCTTGTAAGGGAGGTATCATACCCCTAGACCACCAGCCCAGTGAAAAAATAACTTTTTAATTCAAGCCCTGTAATCAGGCTCTATTCAATACTTTATCGTAAGTTATATATAAACGTTTCGGTATGATGTTTTATGATCAATACTAATAATAATTATATTCATAAAAAAACAAACATAATAATATAAAAATTTGAAGGAAAAAGGAAAATGGCACTCGATGAAACAGAAAAAATATGGTTTAACGGAGAATTAATAGACTGGAAAGACGCACAAATACACGTACTATCACACGTTGTTCACTATGGAAGTAGCGTATTTGAAGGACTAAGATGCTACGATACAGAAAATGGACCTGCAGTATTTAGACTAAAAGATCACATGAAAAGACTAAAAGACTCAGCAAAAGTATACCGCATGGACATACCATATACAATAGAACAACTATGTGAAGGAGTAAAAGACACAATTAACATAAACAAAATCAAATCATGCTACGTAAGACCAATAGCATTCCGTGGATACAATGAACTTGGAGTATACCCACTAAACTGTCCAGTAGAAACTGTAATAGCAGTATGGGCATGGGGACAATACCTAGGTGAAGATGCACTAGAACAAGGAATTGACATATGCACATCAACCTGGAGAAAAATGGCACCAGATACAATGCCAAACATGGCAAAAGCAGGATCCAACTACATGAACTCACAACTATCTAAAATGGAAGCAACAATGAATGGATACAAAGAAAGTGTACTACTAAACTATTCAGGAAATGTAGCAGAAGGATCAGGTGAAAACATTTTCTTAATAGAAGATGGTAAAATATACACACCAGATCTAGGTTCATCAGTACTACGAGGAATAACCAGAGACACAGTAATAACAATAGCAGAAGATCTAGGATATGAAGTATCACAAGAAATCATATCACGTGAAAGACTGTACTTAGCAGATGAAGTATTCTTCACAGGATCAGCAGCAGAACTATCCCCTATAAGATCAATAGACCAAATACAAATTGGAAAAGGAAAACGTGGACCAATCACCAAAAAACTACAAGATGCACTCTTTGACATAATCAACAACAGAGTAGAAGACGAACATGGATGGTTAGACTTTATATAAAACTAAAGTCTCCCTTACTCTCCCACACTTTTTTTTAATATTACTACTTTTTTTTAGATAAATTAACTTTAAATAAATTCTAGGTACATAACTAATTTTAGGAAAGAAAAAAAATAAGTGGATTACACCTTACTTTTCTTTTACTTAAAAAAAATACTACTAATATAAGAGAAAAAAATGCACTATTTTTTTATTTAAAAAAAAGGAGAGAATATAAAATATGTTAGATATAATTAGTGCAATTATCTTAGGAGCAGTTCAAGGAATAAGTGAATTTCTACCAATAAGTAGTTCAGGACACTTGGTTATTGTACCAGCACTTCTAGGTGTACAAACAACAATAGTATTTGATACTATACTTCATCTTGGAACACTTGTTGCTATATTCACATTCTTCTGGCATGATATAATAGATCTTATCAAAGGATTTATTCTAAGTATAATTGACTTAACAGAATCAAAAGAAAAATTTATAGAGGGAATCAGAAACACACCTGCCAAAAGACTTTTATGGCTTCTTATAATTGCTACAATACCAACAGGAATAATAGGATTACTTTTCAAAGATGCTGTTGAAACAATATTTAGAGGAACAGTATTTGTAGGAGTATTTCTGGTAATAACAGGTTTTATCTTATACTTTGCAGAAAGAAGACCATCAGGTGATAAGAAAATACGCAAGATGAGTTTTAAAGATGCAATAATGATTGGTATATGTCAAGGATTTGCTGTACTACCTGGTATATCACGTTCAGGAACAACAATAGCAGCAGGACTTTTTGAAGGATTAAATCGAGAATATGCTGCTAGATACAGTTTCTTATTATGTATTCCTGCAGTACTCGGAGCTGGTCTTATTCAAGCAAAAGATATTGTTACACTTGATGTATCAACAACAGTTCTAGTTGCAGGATTTATATCATCAGTAATATTTGGTTATCTTTCAATTAAATTATTACTTAAAATGATTGAAGGCTGGAGTCTTGACATCTTTGCATATTACTGTTGGATTGTAGGAATATTAACAGCAGTAATTTCACTTGCAATATAAGACCAAAGATAAGTTTCAATTAAAAAAAAAAAAAAAGTTAAAAGTTTTTAGGGGGGGAGGATAATTTTTTTTTATAGATATCTTCCTCTTTTTTCTATTTCATCTATTTTTTTATTTATTTTTTTATTATTATATCCTTCAAGGATTATGTTAAATAGTTCTTCTGCTTTTTGAGGAACAATTGTTTTAAATGATTTTTTTAATACTAATAAATCAGTTCCATAGTCTTCTTCAAGGTTACTGTATTTTCCAAGACCAAAGTCAATAAATACAGGTGTTGTTTTATCAACCAGGATATTTGCAAGTGTTAAATCTCCATGTATTATATTATTTTCATGTAGTTTTGCAATATCTGCTCCTATATTATGTAGTATTTCATTTATATTGATAGTTTCATCATCTATTATGTCATTAAGTTGTGGTGATTTTATTTTTTCTAGTACTAATTTTTTATCAACTAAGTTAATGTGGTAAATGTATGGTGTTTTTACTTGTGCTTTTTTAGCATCGTTTATTAGTTTGGCTTCCTGTTTTATTCGTTCAGATCTTAGTTTTTCATCTAGCTGATCTATACGATAATTCTTTTTTACTCGTTCTTTTATGATTGATTCATTATTATCCCACATAGCTTCAATAATATCAGCTTCAGCACCTTTATTTATCATATTATCAGGAAGATCTATGTTATGCTTAAAGTCATGATCTATCCATGTAACAGGTACTTGGTCTGTTCTATACTTAGGATTAATATAACTATTTTTAATACCAGTAAGTTTTTCATCATATGCAAGTAATCCTACCTGTGCAATCATAGAACCATTATCACCACAATACTTCATAGGAGGCATGTAAAAATCAACATAATGTTCATCACACATTTCTTTAAGCATCAAACGTAGTGTCTTATTTGCAGCAACACCACCACAAAGTAATACTTCATCTTTATTAGTATAACTTATTGCACGTTCTGTAACCTCACAAAGCATTGCAAAACATGTCTGTTGGAAACTATTACAAATAACATCTAAAGGAACACCTTTTTTATATTTTGAAATTGCACTTGTTAAAATACCTGAAAAGGATAAATCCATTCCTTTTACAACATATGGTAATTCTACAACATCATCTGTATTAAGAGCATGCTTTTCAATAATAGGACCTCCAGGATGACCAAGTCCTATATCACGTGAAAACTGATCAAGACAATTACCAATAGCAATATCAAGTGTCTCACCAATAATTCTGTAACGTCCTGCCTCATAACTAATAATCTGTGTATTACCACCACTAGTATAAAGAGTAACAGGATCCGTAGCACCTGTTGTAAGTTTTCCAATCTCAACATGACCAATACAATGATTAACACCAATTAAGGGAACATTAAGATTTTGTGAAAGACTACGTGCAGCAGTAGCAATAGTACGAAGAGCAGGGCCAAGTCCAGGACCTTTAGCAAATGATACTAAGTCAATGTCTTCAAGTGTAAGATTTGACTCACTAAGTGCATCTTGAATGAGTGGTACTATGTGTTGTGCATGAAACTCTGCTGCATCACGTGGATGAATACCTCCTACCTCAGGATACAATTGATCACCACAAGTTGCAAGAATATTACCATCAGAATCCACAATACCAATACCAGTTTTTTCAGCAGTACCTTCAATACCAAGACATATCATCCTGTCATCCTCCTTATTATTTTCTATTTCCTTTATTTATGAATTTATAATATTTTATTAAATTTTACTTGCTATTTTGATAAATAAATAAGTTATATTTTACTTCTACATAAAAATATTTTCATAAAATTTTAAAAGCTTGATAATTATATTTAAATATATAAATCTAATATTTTAAAAATGTATTATTTTATTTTATAGTAATAATGAATATAGAATGCTACTTGAAAAAATTTTTAGATTTAAAAAAAAACAATGGCTATAACCCATATAAGGAGATAAACAAACAATGAATGAAAATATAAAAGTATTTGGATCAGACAAATTTATGAATGACTTAGTAGATCTTGACAACCCAGTATTTCTCTGTGTAATGTCAAATACAGGAGTATCAAAAATACCAAACATCACAGGAGCAGGAAGCCCAGAATTCACATCATACACACCAGCACTAGATGCTGAAGTAATACTCAAAGACACAGTACTTTCACTACCAGAAATAGCAACAACAGATGATGCAGATCTAGCAGCACCATCCCCTGCACTACTTGCAAAAGCAACAATAGACATACTCGACATACCATTTATAGCAATTAATGCAGGACTTGAAGTTACACCACAAACACCATATGTAGAACTTGGAGGAGTACCAGGTGGAGATCTACGTGAAGGAAAAGGAGTAGAAGATCCTGAAAAAATATTTGAAAATGCAAAATTCTTCGCACAACAAATATCACAAGTAGCAGACCATCTTATAATCGGAGAATCCACACCAGCAGGAACAACAACTGCACTCGGACTTCTAACAGCAATGGGATATGATGCAAAAAACAAAGTAAGTGGATGTATGATGACAAACCCACATGAACTTAAAAACAGTGTTGTAGATAAAACCATGGAAATTAACGGAGTAAAACCAGGAGACCTAGCAGATGATCCACTAAAAGCTGCATCAATAGCAGGTGACCCTACAATGGTAGCAGTAGCAGGACTTATGGCAGGAAGTAGCGTACCTATAATACTTGCAGGTGGAACACAAATGACAGCACCAGCTGCAATTATAAAAGGACTTGACCCTGAATATGATTTTACAAACATGTGTATAGCAACAACATCATACGTAGCAAATGATGAAACAGCAAACATAATTGATATCATAAGACAAATAAGTGAAGATATTACACTATATGCAGCAGACCCAGTTCTTGAAAACTCAACAGTAGAAGGACTAATAAACTACTCCAAAGGAGCAGTAAAAGAAGGAGTAGGAGCAGGAGGAGCAATCTTCTATGCATACATAAAAGGTGTAACATCAGAAGATTACATAGCACAAGCTGAAGAAATCACAAAAAAACACTTCATGTAGATTTACTCTACACTCTTAACCACCATTCTTTCATTAAACCTAATTTTCATAATTTACATAAAAAAAATTAATTGTATGAGAAAATTTGATTATTTTTAAGATTATAATTTCACATATAAAGAAATATAACAATTATTATACTAATTTTCAAGGAAAAAAATTACTTCATATTTTTATTCTTTTTATTTCATTATAAAATAATAAAAAGATATAATTAAAATAAAACATATACATATATATGATAACATTTATTACCGGTAACGAACATAAAGTTATAGAAGCAAGAGGTATTTTCAAGAAATTTGGCTTTGATATTGATCATGAAAATCCAGGTTATCCTGAAATTCAAGGTTCAATTGAAGAAGTTGCTGCATATGGCGCAAGATATGTTGCAGACTTGTTAAATAAGCCAGTTATTGTTGATGATACTGGATTGTTTATTCGTGCTCTTAATGGTTTTCCTGGAACTTATTCATCTTACGTCCAGGATACTTTGACTAATAAGGGTATTTTAAAATTAATGGAAGATGAACAGGACAGATATGCTGAATTCAGGTCATGTATTGGCTATTGCGAACCCAATTGTGAACCCAAGACTTTTTTAGGCACTGTCGCTGGTGAAATTTTATCAGAAGAAAAAGGAGACCATGGTTTTGCATATGATCCACTTTTCTATGTAAAAGAATATGATAAAACATTTGGTGAACTTACAACTGATGAAAAAAATGAATGTTCACACAGAAGAAAATCCATGGAAAAATTTGCCAAATGGTATTCTGAAAAATTGTGAAACAATAAAAAACTTTTATTTCAGTAAGATGACTCTAGAATTATTTTATACTTGTTAATAATTTAGATAAAAAAAATTTTATTGAAAATAACTAAAAATTAAAATTTAAATGGAGAAATAATATTTATGGCAGCAAAAGCACCTGAATGGGTAGAACAAAACCCTGAAGAAATTGAAGAATTAATCGTAAAATTACACAAAGAAGGAAAAAGTACAAGTGAAATCGGTATTATCCTACGTGACCAATACGGAATTCCAAGTACAAAATCTGTAATGGGACAAAAAATCACAGAAATCCTCGAGAAAAATGGTGAAGTATTCGAATACCCAGAAGACTTACTTAACCTCATTAAAAGAGCAATTAACATCCGTGAACACTTAGAAGAAAACCCTAAAGATATTCACTCAAAACGTGGACTTATTAAAATCGAATCTAAAATCAGAAGACTTGTAAAATACTACACAAGAAACAATGTTCTTCCTGAAGGATGGAGATATGATCCAAAAGAAGCAGCTCTCCTTGTTAAATAGAGCTGATGAAGCTTGTGATCTTCTCAGATCACATATTAATGACCAGCATGTTGTGAGAATCATCTCTCACAATGATGCTGATGGTCTTACATCCGCTGGTATTTTTGCTAATGCAATAAGTAAAGCTGGTGGAAGATTTCATGTAACAATATTACCACGTCTTCGTGATAGTAATGTTAAAGAACTTAATAAATCCCGTTATAAATTATTTGTTTTTTCTGATATGGGAAGTGGAAATTTAGAAAGTATTTCAAAACTTAAAGGTGATGTTATTATTGCTGATCACCATCAAGTTCCTGGAGATAGTGATCCTGAAATACAATCTGATAATAAAGAAATTATCCATGTTAACCCACATATTTATGATATTGATGGAACAAAAGATGTTAGTGGTTCTGGCTTATCATATTTATCTGTACATGAATTAGGATATTATGAACTTGCTCCTTTAGCACTTGTTGGTGCTTATGGTGATATGCAGTTTAAGAATGGTCCTACTGGTATTAATAAACTTATTTTAGATGAAGCCACAGAACATAATGTTATGCGTATTGAGGAAGATTTAAAGCTTGCTTATGCTAATACTCAGCCTTTGAAGAAGTCTATTACTTATACTTATACTCCACCTATTAGTGGTTTATCAGGTAATTCTCTTGAAACTGAGGAGTTTCTTGATGAAAATGGTATAAATAAGAATGAAACACTTGATCGTATCACAACTGATGAGTATGAGACACTTAAAGATAAACTTGTTGAGATTAATCCTGACATCTATGGTGAAGTTTATAAGATTAATAATATTAGATCTGAACTTACAAATATTGAGGAGTATTCTAATTTACTTAATAGTTGTGGTAAAAACAAGGAATATACTGCAGCTCTTAGTATTCAACTTGGTCGTTATGAACAGTTTGATTATGCTCAAAATTTACTTGCAAAGTATGCATCTACCATGCAAGATGGTGTTGAATGGATTAAACGTGAAGGTAGTATTCAAGAGCAAAATATTCAATACATCTATACAGAAGATAAACAACAAAAACAAGTTGCAGCAGCAGTAAGTAGTATTGGAATTGAACTAGGATTACTTCCTGATAAACCAATACTTAGTTTGATGCGTATGGATAATCTTATTAAAGTATCATCACGTACAACAGATGAAATGGTTGAACGTGGAGTTAATCTTGATGTTATTATGAATCAAGCATCAGCAAACTTTAATGGTTCTGGTGGAGGACATAACATAGCAGCAGGTGCAACAATACCATATAATCAGATGGATAACTTTATTCATCTAGTTGATGAAATGGTAGACTATCAACTTAATCATAACTAAGAGAATCTTAGAAAAAATAGTAATTATAAATAAAAAGGAAAATGGAGTGTGGATTTACATTATGGAACTTACAAAATATGAACAAGACATGTATGATGGTGAATATGGTGAAGGAAAAGCTGAATGTATGGAAATACTAACAAGTCTTGGAAAAATATATAATGCCGAAAAAATGATACCAATCACATCAGCACAAGTATCAGGAGTATCATATAAAACAATAGGAGATGCAGGGCTTGACTTTGTTGTTGATTTAGGAAAAAAAGCTGACGTTGAACTTGAAACAATGCTAAATCCTGCAGGAGTAGACATTGAAAATTGGCAAGAGTTAGGTTTTAGTGAAGAATTTACAAAAAAACAGATTGATATCATTAATGGATATGAAAGCTGTGGTGTAATGAGTACATGCACCTGTACACCATATCTTATTGGTAATACACCACTGATAAATGAACATGTTGCATGGTCAGAATCATCAGCAGTATGTTATGTTAATAGTGTGATAGGAGCACGTACTAACCGTGAAGGAGGACCAAGTGCACTTCTTGCAGCTATTGTAGGACGTACACCATACTATGGAAATCATATACTAGAAAATCGTCGTGCTAATATGATTTTTGATGTAGATTATGATTTTAAAAATGAAATAGATTATGGAGCACTTGGATATTTTGTAGGACAAATTGTAAATGATAAAAAACCATACTTCAGGTTAAATGATCGTGTTAGTCGTAATAACTTAAAATTACTAGGTGCTGCTCTTGCATCAAGTGGTGCTGTAAGTTTGTATCATGTTGAAAATGTTACACCAGAAGCTGATTATGCACGTTGTGATGAATCATTTGATGAACTTGAAGTTGTAAATATTGATGAGTCTGACATTAAAGAGACTATCCAAAAACTTACAACAACAGATAAGTTACCTGATCTTGTATGTTTAGGTTGTCCTCATGCATCAATATCAGAAATTCAGGAAGTAGCTAAATTACTTCGTGGTCGTAAACTTAAAGGTGATCTTTGGATTTGTACATCAAAAGCAATAAAGGCAATTAGTGAACAATGTGGATATCTTGATATTATAGAAAAAGCTGGTGGAAAAATAGTTTCTGATACCTGTATGGTAGTAGCTCCAGTTGAAGAGCTAGATTATGAAGTAATAGGAGTTAATTCAGCAAAAGCTGCAAACTATGTGCCAAATATGGCTAATCTTGACGTGGTTTATGATACAGTTGAAAATCTTATTGACATGATTTCACAGTAAGATAAATTATATTTTATTTTACACTTTTTCACTTTTTTTTATTCTTTTTTTTAAGTAAAACTTTTATTTTATTTATATTAATTTTTACATGTGATAACTTATAAGTTTTTAGTTATAACTAATAATAGACCAACTTATTAAAAAAATAAAACATACCCAAACTAACAAAATAAGGCATTAATAGACGTTTTCACATTTATAACAGATTAACTTATTACTTATAACTACATAACATTTAACTTAAAACTTATTAAATTATAATAAAAAAGATAGTAGAATCTAACTCATAAAAAAAGGAATTGTCTTTAGATTTTAATTATTATCTTCATAGTATTTTTTTTCATTTTTTTTTTCAAATTTTTATTTACTTTTTTATCATGAGTAGTATTAGATTATATAATTTTTTCACATGAAATGTATGTCCAACTTAATAAAGTATTACTTATAACTAATTAGTTATAACTTATTATAAACTAACTTATAAATACAAAAAACACCATCAAATCAACAAATAAAGTACCATACACGGATTTTAACTTTTTATAATTTATGTAATTATTACTTATAAGTACATAACATTTAACTTATAATAGTTGAAGTTATAATTAAATTATATTAAATTAGAATAACATAACTATACTACATTATGGCAAGATGGATTGAGCATAAATACATAAAAGAAAATAAAATTGAAGCAAGACTTTATCAACAAAAAATAGCATCAGATGCACTAATTGATAATACCATGGTAATTGCACCAACAGCAATAGGAAAAACAGTAATAGCAGCACTAGTAAGTGCAGAAGTACTAAATCATAACCCAGATTCAAAAATACTATTTCTAGCACCAAGCAAACCATTAACACTACAACATGAAAAAAGTTTTAATGAATTCATAAAAGCCAAAACTACCAGTTTAACAGGAAATAACAAACCATCAGAAAGACGAAAACTATGGCATGAAAACCAGATAATATGTGCAACACCACAAACAATAGAATCAGACATCATATCCCAAGAATACGACCTATCAGATGTTGCCTTAATTATCTTTGATGAATGTCACCATGCAGTAGGATCATACTCTTATGTATATCTAGCTCAAAAATACATACAAACTGCAAAAAACAAACAAGTACTAGCACTTACAGCTTCCCCTGGATGGGAAGAAGATAAAATCAAAGAAGTATCACGAAATCTTTATATTAAAAATGTTGAAATTAAAACAGAAGATGATGTTGATGTTGCACCATACTTTAATCCAATAGAAGTTAAATGGATAAAACTAAAACTAACACCAGAACTTGAAGAAATCAGAACACTCTTTAAAGAAACACTAAAAATCAGACTTAGAAATCTTAAAAAAATAGGAGTTATTGACTCTGTTGCTAAACCATCAAAAAAAGATATACTTATGAAACAACGTATGGTTCAAAGAAAAATAGCATCAAATGCAAATCCACCAAAAGAATGCTTTAAGGCAATATCACTTCTAACTGAAGTAATAAACATCACACACACACTTGAACTTCTTGAAACACAAACCATACAAACACTAAATAAATACCTAAATAAACTTGAAAAAAAGAAAACTAAAGCTGCACGATCACTTAAAAATGACTATAAATTTAACAAAGCAGTACTTCTTGCAAGACGTTATGAAAATGAGGGAATTGATCATCCAAAACTTGAAAGAATAAAAACACTAATTGAAGATATACTACGTGAAGATCCAACTAATAAGATAATTGTTTTTAGCCAATTTAGAGATACAACTAAGACCATATATGATAATCTTAAAGCAGATAAAATAAAAGCTTTACGATTTTATGGTCAAGCATCACGTGAAAAAGATAAAGGACTAAGTCAGAAAAAACAGATTGAAACAATAGATAAATTCAAAAATGAGGATTATAACGTTCTTATATCAACAAGTGTAGCAGAAGAAGGAATAGATATACCATCAGTAGACTATGTAATACTCTATGAACCAGTACCATCAGAAATAAGAATGATACAAAGACGAGGACGTACAGGACGAAAATCAAAAGGAGAAATGTATATTCTCATGACTAAATCAACAGTAGATGAAGCATACTTCTGGTCAAGTCAAAGAAAAGAAAAAGCAATGAAACAAAACATCCATAAAAAATATGATACACAAAAATTCACACTAGATAACTATATTGCAGATGATAAGGATGTAACATCATATAATCCAAACACACAAGATGATATACAAACTACAGTATATGTAGATTACCGGGAGAAAAACTCAAATATCATGAGAGAACTTGATAAAATAGGATGTAAAATAGTTGTAAAAACAATGGCAATAGGAGATTATCAGCTATCAGATGATGTGATTATTGAACGTAAAACTGTAGATGACTTTGCAAAATCAATAACAGATAAAAGATTATACACACAAGCTAAAGAATTAGCATCAAATTGCAATAAACCACTTATGATTATTGAAGGAGGAGACATTTATAACACATTCCTTCACCCAAATGCGATAAGAGGAGCTATGTCATCTATAGCAATTGATTTTAAAATACCCATAATACAAACACAAAATGAAACAGACACAGCAATGATGATAAAAACAATAGCACAACGAGAACAAAAAGATAAAGAAGATAAAAAACCAGTAAGTATCAGAACACAAACAAAACCACTAACACTAAAAGAACAACAACTATTCATAACAGAAAGCCTTCCAGGAATTGGACCTGTATCTGCTAAAAAACTACTAACACACTTCGGATGCGTAAAAAACTTAATAAATGCAACAAAAAACGAACTAAAAGAAGTAGAAGGAATAGGAAATAAAACATCAGAAAACATAATTGATGTAACAACACGTAAATACCAAGAATAGAAAAACATGAGGAGGTGAACATAAAAGTATGACAACCAAACTCATACAAAATGACATAAAAGAAAACCAGAAAGTAATAACAACAATACAAAAACAACTAAATAACTGCAAAGAATTTAAAATAAGCGTAGCATTCATAACAGAAAGTGGAGTAACACCACTACTACAAACACTAAAAAAACTAGAAGAAAAACAAATACCAGGTAAAATCATAACATCAGACTATCTTTACTTTAGTCAACCTAAAGCACTAAGGAAACTTAACCAATTTAAAAATATTGATGTAAAACTCTATAGTGTAGATGAAAAAGAATACGGCTTTCATACAAAAGGATACATATTCAAAAAAGAAGATGAAAACTATAACATCATAGTAGGAAGTTCAAATTTAACACATAAAGCTCTAACAACAAATAAAGAATGGAACATATTATCAGAAAATGACACACAAATAACAGATGAAATACTACAAACATTTGATGAATTCTGGAATGAAGCAATACCTCTTGAGGATTGTATTGATAAATATGAAAAAGCATACAATGAAAACCAAATAAAAAATGAAAAAACATGGCAAAGTAAACCTGAATTTAAACCTAACCAAGTACAAAAAGATTTCATAGAAAAACTAGAACATGTTGCAATTCGAGAAAAACAAAAAAGAGGACTATTTATAAGTGCAACAGGTACAGGTAAAACAATAGCATCAGCATTTGGAATAAGAAAACTAAATCCAAAAAAAGTATTATTTCTAGTACATCGTGAACAAATAGCAAAACAAGCAATGAAGTCATATCAAAAGATCTTTAAGGATAAAACTATGGGATTAATATCAGGAAATCATAAGGATTATTATGCAGATTTTATCTTTAGTACAACACAGATGATGTCAAAACCTCAAATACATGAAAAATATGATCCATCTGAATTTGATGTAATAGTAATTGATGAGGTACACCATGCTGGAGCTATGAGTTATCAGAAAATAATGAACTACTTTAATCCTGGATTTTATCTTGGAATGACTGCAACACCAGAGCGAAGTGATGAATATGATATCTATGAATTATTTGATCATAATATTATTCATGAAATAAGACTTAAAGATGCTATGGAAAATGATCTGCTTTGTAACTTTAACTACTTTGGAGTATCAGATAATGCAGTTGATATTAATGATACATCAGATAGTCGTGTTGATCATATAATTGAAAATATAGAATATTATGGTTATAATGGAAAACGTGTAAAAGGGCTTGTTTTTTGTAATACTATTAAAAATTCACAAATACTATCTGAGAAATTTAACCAACATGGATATAACACAGTGGCACTTAGCGGATCAAATACACAAGCTGAACGTGAAGAATATGTTAAAAGACTTATAAGTGATACTACTGATGATCCTATTGATTATATTTTTACAGTTGATATTTTCAATGAGGGTGTTGATATTAGGGAAATTAATCAGATTATAATGCTACGTGAAACTAAGTCAAGTATTATTTTCACACAACAACTTGGACGAGGATTAAGAAAAGCTGATGATAAAGAGTTTGTTGTTGTTCTTGATTTTATTGGTAATTATAAGACTAATTTCATGATACCTATAGCACTTAGTGGTGATTTATCATATAATAAGGATAAGATTAGAAATTTCATGTATAATTCAAATAATATGATTATAGGATCATCTACTGTTAATTTTGATAAAATATCAAAAGAGCGTATTTATACATCTATTGATAAGGCACGTTTTAATATTAACTTCTTTAGAAATGAGTATGTTAATCTTAAAAATAAGATAGGTCATATTCCACATTTTTCAGATTTTTATACTTATAATCAGCTTGATCCTGAGTTAATTATAAAATATATTAAAGGTTCATCTCATCCTAAAACATATCCTACAATGCTTGAACGTCTTGATAGTGATTATGTTAATAATTTTAGTGAATTAGAACTTGAGTATTTGGAATTTTTAACTTTGAATGTTTTTAATTCTAAACGTATTCATGAACTTTTAATTTTATATGATGTTATTCAAAACAATACACTTGAAATAGACGTCTTAGCTGATCATATTAATAAAAATTATAACTTTGTTGATTGTGAAACTACAATGACTAGTGCTATTCGTAAACTTGATAAATCATATTTCAAGCCACCTGAACAAAAAAAGTTTCATGATATAGAGTTTATAACACGAAAAGATAACATAATATGCATCCATCCAAAATTTAAAAGTATGCTTAATGAAAATAAACACTTTTATGATGAAGTTATTGATATGATAAATCTGGGAGTTAAATACTTCAATGATAATACAGAGGGAATTTACTATGATGATTTTAACTTCGAATTATATCATAAATACTCAAAATGGGACATGGCATGCCTAATAAACTGGCCAGAACGTGACCCAATCTATGGATATGTAATAAAAGAAAATCCACTAAATGGTAAAATAGTCTGTCCAATTTGCATAACCTATGACCACTATGATCATGTAAATGAATTTTATGACAAACAAACCATAAGCTGGGTAACAACCACACCAAGAACATTTCAAAGTAAAGATATAAAAAATATCATAAACTATGAAAAACAAAACATTGAATTTCTACTATTTTTAAAGAAAAACAATGATGATGGACGCGAATTCTACTACATGGGACCTGTAACACCACATAATCCCCTTGAAGGAACACTTACAAATACAAAAGGTGATGTTAAACCAACAGTATACTTTGATCTTAAATTAAAATATCCTGTACGTGATGATATATATGACTACATCACAAGTTAACTATCCAATCTTTCATCCCCCCTTTTTATTCTTATAAAAAATAAATTCTTTTTTTTGAATAAGATATTAATTTTAGAAAGATACAATATAATAAATAATAAGATATTTTAGAAAGGTTTAGTTTTTATGAAAATTTTAGTTGATAGAAAAAACAGAAAATACGTAGTGCATGATGAAGAATTTCACACAGAAAAAGGAGTAATACCTAAAGATGTCATAATAAACAGTCAAGTAGGTGATGTAGTAGAAACACACTTGGGGAAAAAATACACAGTAATAGAACCAAACATTAACGACTACATTGAACTTATGAAAAGAAAATGTGCAATACTACTACCACAAGATTTAGGATTAGTTGTAGGATTTACTGCTATAGGATCAGGAAGTCATATTGTAGAATCAGGAACAGGAGCTGGAAGTAGTTTACTATTTTTTGCAAACATCGTAGGACCAACAGGACATGTTTCAAGTTATGAAATACGAGAAGACTTCACAAAAGTAATTAAAGAAAACATAGCAGGAACAGACTTTGAGAATATAACACTTTACAATCAAGATGTAACTGAAGGATTCAATGAAGATGATGATAGTATAGATCTAGTATTTCTTGACTTACCCAAACCTGATGAAGTAATAAATGATGCATACCGTATACTTAAAACAGGAGGATTCATAGTAATTTACTCACCATATGTTGAACAATTCCAAATTGTAAATAAAATGCTTAACATTGTAGGATTTGAAAATATTAAAATACGAGAAGGAAATGTCCGAGAACTAGAAATAAAAAATAATAAAACAAGACCAAATAGTCGAATGGCAGGACACACTGGTTATCTAACATTTGCACGAAAAATGAAAAAAACAAAAAAAGAATAAAATATAAAAAAAAAGGGAGTTTTGAAATACAATGAGTTTTAATTTAGAAAATATTATATCAATACGTGACTTTAAAAAAAGTGACATAGAATACATACTAAACCTAGCAGAAGAAATGGAACCTGTAGCAAGATCTGAAAAAGTATGTCATAAAAAAGATGGAAAGCTACTAGGTGTAATGTTCTATGAACCATCAACTCGTACCAGACTATCATTTGAAACAGCAATGAAAAGACTTGGTGGTGATGTAGTAGGATTTAACCAAAAACAAGGAACAAGTGTACAAAAAGGAGAAGTACTCTATGATACAGCACAAATAATATCACAATATGCAGATGCAATAGTACTAAGACATGACATGGCAGGAGCAGCCCGGTTTGTATCTCAAAATGTAGATGTACCAGTAATTAATGCAGGAGATGGACCAGGACAACACCCAACACAAACATTACTAGACTTATATACCATGAAACGTCAATTTGGTGATATAAACAACCTAAAAATAGCAATAGTAGGAGATCTAAAATATGGACGAACAGTACATAGTCTTGTATATGCACTTGCAATGTTTAAAGTTGAAATCATATTCATAGCACCAACAGAACTACAAATGCCACATGAAATACTAGAAGATCTAAACAAACTAAACTGCACATACAAAATAGAATCAACACTACTTGATAATATAGATGATGTTGATGTAATCTACATGACACGTATACAAAAAGAAAGATTCCCAGATCCAAAGGAATATAAGAAAGTTAAAGGAAAATACACACTAAATGCTAAAAACATGCAAGATAAAAAAGCAATACTCATGCATCCACTACCACGTGTTGATGAAATATCATTTGACGTTGATAAACTAGATAATGCAATGTACTTCAAACAAGCATTTAATGGTGTACCAGTACGAATGGCACTACTTGATTCAATTATAAAATAAATATGATATAATATTTATAAAAACAATGATAAAACATATAAACACAATCATAAAAAAAAATATTATAAAAATCAAATAAGAGGAAATGATCAAAAATGTCAGATATGAAAAAAGAAGTATTTAAAACAGCAAAACTCATAGACTACCAGGAAGATTCAGTAGTAAGTCGTGAAATAATCAAAAAAGAAACAGGAACCGTAACAATATTTACATTTGCAAAAGGACAAGGACTATCTAAACACTCAGCACCATTTGATGCAATGGTACAAATAATTGAAGGAATTGCTGAAATTACAATAGATGAAGAAGTATTTGTTCTTACAGAAGGTGAAATGATCATAATGCCAGCAAACATACCACACGCACTAAAAGCAAAAGAACAATATAAAATGCTACTAACTATGATCAAATCAGAATAAAAAAAAAAGTATAGAACTATAAAAAAGAAATAATAAACTCCTCTCCCTAAATCACCACCTTATTATAATATAATTTTCTAATTTTTATAAAAAAGAGAAGTATTTTAATAAATTTATTTAAAAAAAAAGTAAAAAAAAAGTAGTTTTTTTTAGAAGAATTTTTTCATTTTATTTTCTTCTAAAATTTTTTTTTATGCTCTTGTTTTTTTAGTTGTGTTATTTGCTGCTTTTGTTACGTTTGTTGAGTTATTTTGAGCATATTGTACTAGGTTTTCTATTGAATTATTTGTGCTTATATTTGTATTATTCTGATTATATAGTACAATTCTTTCTTTTAGCTGGATGGTTGATGTGTCTATTTCCACTTTTCCTGATGAGTACACATCTCCAGTTGCTGTTGCTGTTATACTATATGTTTGTTCTGGTACTATTTCAATAGCTCCACCATTTGTTATTTGTGCATCTTTTGTTGCAACAGCTGTTATTGTCACAGTCTGATTACCTGTATCATCACTCGATACTTTGGCTGTTACCGAGTTTAAACTTACACTTAGATTTGTCATGTTATTAAGTATCAGTGCAACTTGATCATTATTTGTAATATTTAATGTTTCCTGATCATTTAAGCTCTTTTTACCTGTTAATGAGCCAATAAAATCATTTACTTCATCAACTTGAATTGATATTATTTCTCCAGGATCCACATTTCCAGATGAAATTACACTATATGATGCAAATAGTCCTACTTCAAAAAATATGAAAATACCAATTATAAAAAGCAATACTTTTAATATTCTAGACATTAAACATCTGAACCTCCCTTTTAACTATTTTTTTCTAATATAAAAAATTTTAGAAAAATTAATATTTACCTATATAAATATAAGTCCTTAATAATTATTATATCTTTAATATAAAAAATGAGATTAAGTTTTTTTAGATTAAAATTTTTATTTAGTATTCTTTTAGAATACTACTTTAATGTTTTTTAGTATTATTATTTTTTTTCCTATAAGTAAATATGTAATAAAAATAAGAAAAAATAGTATAGAAAAAAAAATTAATTTTAAATAATAAAAAAAAATCAAAAAAAAGGATTACTAAATTATTTTTAATCGTGGAGTTGCTGTATTTAAAATGGTAAATGATATAATTAAGAAATTTCAAAAATCTAATATTTTATTAAATAATAATGCATATTCTGAAATTAGTAGTAGTGAAGATTATGATTATCTTATTGGTGAACTTATCAGGTATGTTGAAGATAATGATGAATTTATTATAACAACTAAAACTATTCGGGATTATCAACAGCGAGAACGTGAAAGAATACATGAGGAAATTAAGGAAAATCCTGAAACTAAGAAGATTCGACAAACACTAGAAACACCATATGAAATTCTTCTTGATACAACAAATAAGTCCTATACTGATGGTGATATTCAGGATCTTAACAAGTATTTTAATAGTAGGTATGAAAAACTTCGTAAGATTATCCAACAAAATCCTGAATTTAGAACAGTTAATGATCTTAAAACAACCAAACAGAAAATTGACTCACTTCATTCTATAGGAATTATTAATAGTATTAATAAGACAAAAAATGGTCATGTTATAGTTGAAATAGAAGACCCTACTGGAGATGCAAGTGTAATTCTTCTTAAAGATGATGAGGATCTTATCACACAATCAAGTAGTCTTGTTAAAGATGAAGTTATAGGAGTTGTTGGTAGTACTAATGGTAATCTAATAAAAGCAGATGAGATTGTACATCCTGGTGTAATACGACAAGATATTAGTGGTACTGCTGGTATGGACTTTTCTATTGCTTTTATTTCTGATGTTCATATTGGAAGTAAACAGTTTGATGAAACTGCATTTAACAGATTTATTAAATGGGTTAATGGTAATGAAGGAGATGATGCTAAACGTGAAATGGCAAATAACCTGAAATACCTAGTAATTGGAGGAGATCTGGTTGATGGAATAGGAATTTATCCAAACCAAGATAAAGAACTTAAAATTAAAGATATTTATGATCAATATGAAGAAGCTGCACGACTTCTTGGTGATATTACTGATATTCCTATCATACTTTCTCCTGGTAACCATGATGCAACCAGACTTGCTGAACCACAACCTGCAATTACAGATAAATATGCAAAAGGATTATGTGAACAAAAAAATATTGAAATGGTAAGTAATCCATCAATAGTTAATCTTGATGGTGTAAAAGTTCTAGTTTATCATGGTCGTAGCTTTGATGATATGGTAATGGCTATGAATATTACACATGCTGATACTGATCAAATTATGAAATTACTACTTGAAAAACGACATTTATCTCCAATTTATGGTGAAAGAAATGCTCTTGCTAGTGAATTTGAAGATTATATGGTAATGGAAGAAGTACCTGATGTTATACATACAGGACATGTTCATATAAACTCATACACTAAGTATAAAGGAGTTCACATGCTAAATTCCGGAACTTTCCAAAAACAAACAGAGTTTCAGAAAATCTATAACATAGTTCCAACATGTGGACAAGTTCCAATTCTTAATAAGGGAAAAATGAAATTACTAGACTTTTCAAGCTAAAAATAGACTTTATTTACAAACAAAGAAAAAGATAATATAAATTATTTATTAGAAAAACTCATACACACTATAAAACAATTATAACCACCACATCTTATTTTTTTTATAAAACTTACTAATTTTTTATTTAAATTATTATAAAATTAAAATTTTAATAGTGATATAATTAAATTATTTTCAATAAAATTATATGAAATATATAAATAATAATAAAATACAATAT
>NZ_LWMS01000009.1 GCF_003149675.1 Methanosphaera cuniculi
ATATATAATAAATTATATTTGATAATATATAAAATTATCTATAATTTATCCCCTCTGCTAATATTATTAAAAAAAGTTTAAATTGATCTATTAAATTTAAAAGAAATTTGAATTAAGCTATTTTTATAAAAAATAATAGTAAAAAATAAGTATATAAATAAAAAAAAAGTTTAAAAAAGAGAAAAAGTGAAAAAATATTTTATAAATCGTGGATTATAGTTATTTTCTAATATAATGTTTCTTCGATTTTATTTTCATCAAGTACTTCTTTTGTCATGTTAAATGTTTCATCTATTGCATCTATAAGTTCTTCCATTGTTAGTTTATCTGAGTCTTTTGCTGACCAGTCGATACGTACTGTTTTTGAAGCTCCAGGCATTCCAACTGATGGTATTGTTATGATGTTATAGTTTTTTAGAAGAAGCATTGAATATATTGTTGCAATTATATCTGTATCATATTCTATATTTGCTCCTCGTTTTTTAAGTTCATTTACTATTTCATCTTCTTTAAACATGAATCCTGTTGGTGTTTTTTGTGGATTTAATCCTTGGTTTTCTAGCATTTCATAGAGTTTGTCTTTTTGTGTGAATGCTTTTTGTATTCTCTCTGGTGTGTATTTTTCAAGTCCTTTAATCATTGCTACAACTAATGGTGTTTGAGCTTCAAGTCCATATTGGTTTACCACGAGTTTTATCTGGTCTATAAGATCTTTAGATCCTGCCATTAGTCCTCCTCGTGGTCCTTCCATGAGTTTGTCTGTGCTTGTTACAGATAGGTCTGCTCCTAAATCTATTGCTGTTGGCTGGTTATATATTGCACATCTTATACGTGCTCCTGATGCATCATCTACAAATACTGGAATGTTGTATTTGTGTGCTTCATTTATTACTTTTTTGAAGTCTTCTTCATCAATTACTTCTAAATCCATTGTTGTTCCTGTAATTATTACAAGGGATGTATTATCATCTATATGTTTAAGATCATCCATGTCTGTGTATTCTTCATACTCTGCACCAACTAGTTTTGCTGTTCTTGGTATTGATGGATGTGCTGGTTTTTTTGCAAGAAAATGAACAATCTTTGTATCTGGTTCAACTAATGCTATGATGGTTGCTACAATTCCACTGGTTGTACGATTTACTGGTAGTACTTTCTCTCCACCCATATGTTTTAATCCAAGATCTTGTATCTTTTCATCATAAACTGCAGGTCCTGCATATGTTTCAAGAAGTGACATATCATCAGATGTTAGATCAAATCCTCCAGCTAATCCTGTAAGATCAACTAAAGAGTTAACATTATCATTTTTAATTTTTTCATTTATTATTTTAAGTCCTTTTTCTCGTCTTTTTACTTCATCAAGTTCTATTGTCATTTTTTCAACTCACTATATTTTTTTTAGTATTATATTTTTTTTTGAATATTTTGTGTAAAAATAATTTTTTTGTTATATGTACTTATAAGATTATGTTTATTTTTTTATAAATAAAATTATTATATTTACTTAATTAGTATAATTTAAATTACATTTAAAATGAGTATGTGCATAAATATAAACACTTAAAAATAAAAAAAAAGATTATCTTTTATAAAAATAAAAGTTAAAATAAATATTTAATTTAAATGATTTAATCTTTAAATAAATAAAAAAAAGAGGTTATTTTTTTAGATTTTTTGGTAGAATTACTTTTATTATATTCATCTACCAAAAATAAAAAAATATTTTTTTTACATCTAATCTACATTTACTGTAAATACGTTTTTATATAGTTCTATGATTAGTTCTAGTTGTTCTTCATCAAAGCTTATTATTGTTACTTCTCCATCTTCTTTGATGAAATATTCAGCATTAATTATTTTTCCTGTATCATCCATATAGATGTAAATTCCATCTTCTATATTTTCGTCATCTTCATAGTTTTTTAGATTTACTATAATTTTAAGTGACATGTCTACTGAATCTATGTCTTCAAATCCGAAGTCAGGATTTGTTCTTCTATTTTGAAGATCATTATTTAGATCCACCATTCTTCTATCTAATCTTTCTACTTTGTTTTTCATAAAATAAAAACCTTCCCCTAAATTTTGTATTAAGTTATTATTTATTATATTTATTTGTTTTTTATGATATGTTTTTTTATAAATATTATTATAACATGTTTTATAAATAGATTATATAAAGTATTTTATTTATTATAATAGAATATAAAACCATTCTGAAAATGGGATAAAATTAGACTCTTATTTCTTATTTTATAACAATATGAAAAAAAATAGGAAATGGTTTTTATATTTTTTCTTTGGAGGTAAAAATACTTGTCTGATAAAAAATCTAAATTAGCCTCTGGTAGTATTATTATACTGCTTGGTTCTATTATTCTTAGATTAGGTGGATTTATTTATCGATTTATATTAAGTAGACTATTAAGTACAACTGGCTATGGAATTGTTGGATTAACTCTTCCATTTCAAAATGCACTTATTACAGCAGCAAGTGGAGGTGTTCCTCCAGCGATAGCTAAGTATGTTGCTGAGTATAATGCTATTGATGAAGAACAGATGGTACATCAGATTATTGTAACATCAATGAAGCTTATGATTTTCATGGCATTTATAGCAGCAACTGTGATGCTTATAATATCAGAACCTGTTGCTATTGGAATGTGGAATAAACCTGAAGTTCTTATGCCTCTTCGACTTGTTGCTCTTATAGTTCCATTTAGTGTTATTGTAGGAGCACTTCGTGGAGTATTTCAGGGATATTATAATATGCTTGATTTGTTTTATAGTAAGTTTTTAGAACAAATCTTCACATTAATGTTTGCAGTTATACTAGTACTTGTTGGATGGTATGCATCAGGTGCAGTTCTTGGAACCGCTCTTGGATTTCTAATGGCACTTGTTGGTTCATATTATTTATATAAGCGTGATATTCGTGATAAGTTTATAACAAATGAATTTAATAAAATTCCAGTTCGTGAAGAACTTAAGATTCTTGTTAAGTTATTTAAATTTGCAATTCCTGTTGTAATTACTGGTATTGCTGAGATATTTATTTATGATACTGGTACATTTTTTATTGGAATGTTTCAACCAATTATGCTTGCAGGTTTCTATACTAATGCAAGTGCAATGTCAAGAATTCCATTAATACTTGCAAATTCAGTTTCAACATCTATCTTGCCAGCTGCAAGTGAAGCTGATAGTCTTAAAGATAAAGAACTTCTAACAATGTATATTCATCAATCTTATCGGTATACAGCTGTTACAACACTTCCTGTATGTGCTATTATTATGGTGTATGCAACTCCTATAATGACACTCTTTTTTGGTGCTGATTATGCACCAGGAGCTGAGGCATTATGGATACTTGTTACAGGTATGTTTTTCTTTTCAATATATCTTATTACAAGTAGTATGTGTCAAGGACTTGGAAAACCACAAATTCCTATGTATACTTTAATTGTTGGATCAATTGTTAATATTGTTGCAAGTTTCCTTCTTATACCTGATTATGGTATATCAGGAGCTGCTGTTGCAACTACTATTGCTACATTTGTATTGATGATTCTTACAATAGTAAAACTTACACAATTATCTGAGGTTCATCTTCCATATAAGGATCTTGGAAAAATAGTACTAGCATATTTTATCATGGTTGTAGTTTTATGGCTATTTCCTATTAATATAATTGGATTAATACTTGGATCAATTGTAGGACTAATTGTATATTTACTTTTAGTACTTGCATTTAAAGCACTAAAAAAAGATGATGTGGTATTTATAGAACATCTTGTTGATAAAACAGGACCACTTAAAAAATACTTAACACCAGTAGTATCATTTATCTACAAACATGCAGGCTAAAAATGAAAAATTATGTGAAAAGATGAAAAAAAGGGAGAATTAAAGATTTTTATTATCTTTTTTTTTATAATTTCTTTTTTTTTAATTAAATTCACAAAAAAAAATAAAATCATTTAAACATATTCTCCACCCTTAAAATTCTTTTTTAAAAAAAAAAAGAAAGATCCAATTTTTTTTTATTATACTAATTTTTAAAAGCTTTAAATCAAAAAAAAATATCTTGATAAGATCTATATATTTTTTTATAAAAAAAAGAACACTAAAAAAAGCAATTTAAAATAAAATATGTATTTGTGCATAAAAAAAAGAATAAAAAAAAAGAAGGTTAAAAGAGTTGTATTTTATAAGAATTATATTATTCTTATAATGTTATTTTTATATCAAGTGCACTGCATCCATCTTCATATACAAATACAGGGTTGATATCTAATTCCTTAATTTCTGGGAAGTCCATTGTGAGTTTTGCAACACGTTTAATTGTGTCTTTTACAGCATCAATATCACTAGGATTATCTCCACGGTATCCTTTAAGGAGTTTGCTTATTTTTGTTGAATCAATTTGATCATCAATTACTTCATCATTAATTCCAGATCCAAGTTTGAAGCAAACATCATTAATTAGATTTACGTAAATTCCACCCATACCAAATCCTATGATTGGACCAAATTGTGCATCACGTAGCATTCCAACAAGTACTTCATGTCCTGATGGCATCATTTTTTGAACTTCTACACCATCTGGTGTAATGTCAGGATGTGCTTCTTTTGCTTTTCTTATGATTTCATTGTATGTATTTTCAGCTTCATCTTTTGTTTGTACATTTACTACTACTCCACCAATATCGGTTTTGTGTAATATTTTATCTGATGCAATTTTAAGTACTACTGGGAATCCCATTTCTTCTGCTGCATCTGCTGCTTCTTGTGCTGATGTAGCTAGTACTATTGGTGCTGCTGAGATGTTATATGCTTTTGCTACTTGGTATGCTTCACTTCCAATTAAAGCATTACGTCCTTCATCTATTGCTTTGTTAATAATTTTAGCTGCAGCATCATAGTCTACATCTGTTATTTGATCAAGACATGATTGTTGATCTTCAGCTTTGATTGTTGCATATCTTTCCATCATTTGTAAGATGTTTACAGCTGTTTCTGGGAAGATTGTTGTTGGAATTGATGCTTTACGTAGTGTTACATTTTCTTCTTCAAATGCAGGTCCACCCATGTTTACAACAATAATTGGTTTATCTGATGTTTCTTTTGCTTTTACTATTGCATCTCCTACTTCTCCTGCTTTATAGGATGCTGTTGGACATGCCATTATTATTACACTATCAATTTCTGGTTCTTGTAGAATTATTTCTAGTGTTTTTTCATATCTTTCAGGTGGTGCATCTCCTAGTACATCTACCGGGTTATTTACACTTCCTTCATCTGGAATTACTTCTTTTAGTTTATCTTTTGTTTCATCAGATAATTCTGCAAGTTCTAATCCTAACTCTTCAATTTTATCTGCTGTTAGTACTCCTCCACCACCAGCATTGGTTACTACTGCTATATTTTTACCTTTTGGAAGTTCTGATTTGGAGAATGCTAATCCATAATCAAATAAGTCTTGCATTGAACGAGCTCTCATTACTCCACAGTTTTCAAATGCTGCATCAAATGCGAAGTCGTTTCCTGCGAGTGATCCTGTGTGTGATGATACTGCTTTTGCTCCTGCTTGGCTTGAACCGGATTTGAGTATTATTACAGGTTTTTGTTTTGTTACACGTCTCATTACTTCAAGGAATCTGTCACCTTCACTTATTCCTTCAAGGTATCCAAGTATTACTTTTGTTTCATCATCATCTGCAAGTTCTTCAATTACATCAATTTCTGAAACATCTACTTTGTTTCCAAGACTTACAACTTTACTGAATCCTATTCCTTCAGATAAACTCCAGTCAAGAATTGCTACTGTCATTGCTCCACTTTGGGATACAAATGCTATGTTTCCTGCTTCTGGCATTTCTTGTGCAAAGGATGCATTTAGTGGGGTGTATGTATCAAGGCTTCCAAGACAGTTAGGACCTTGAATGTTCATGTTGTATTCTTTTGCAATATCTGCCATTTCTTCTTCAAGTTTTACTCCTTCTCCACCAACTTCTTTAAATCCTGCTGTTAGTGTAATTACGTCTGTTACTCCTTTTTCTCCACATTGTCTTAGTGTGTCATTTACAAATCTTGCAGGAATTGACATTACTACCAGATCTACATCTCCTGGAATGTCAAGTACTGATTTGTATGCTTTTAATCCTAATATTTCACCATCTGCTTTTGTGTTTACTGGGTATATTTCACCTGGGTATCCACATTTTTTAAGGTTATCAACTACGATGTAGCCGATTTTTCCTTCTTGGTTAGATGCTCCTATTACAGCAACTGACTTAGGATTAAATAATCCAGTTAAATCTTTCATATTAATTTCTCCAATTTTGTTGTTTTTTAATTTATTTTTAATAAGATAAGATAAAAAAAAATAAAATATAAAAAAATAATTCTTACTTATTTTATTTATGATTAAAAAGCTTTTTTTTAGATCAATTTTATTTATATTTCTTTAGTAATTGTATCTTTTAAATATCATCTATATTTTTTTTATCAATCAACTCTTTTAAAAAACTTTACTATTCCATCATTATAATTAATGATAAATAAAATTAATTTTTATCTTTAATAAAGTTTTGTAAAAAAATGTATATATAGTTTATTAGAATAAAAAGTTTTTATCAAAAAAAGAATATCAATATAATTTGTTAAAAAAAAATAAAAAAAAGAGAATTAAATAATACAATGTATAAAAATCATGTTTCATACACATACATATTATAGCTTCTAGATTATCATAGATAAGCTTATACGATTACGTTTAAGGTCAATATCTATAATTTTAACTTCAACAATATCATCAATTGACACAACATCCATAGGGTGTTTTATATATTGATCTTCTATTAACTCTGAGATATGAACAAGTCCATCCTGATGTACTCCAATATCTACAAATGCACCAAAATCAACCACATTACGTACAACTCCTTCAAGAACCATACCTTCTTCTAAATCTTCAATTGAGAGTATATCATCACGAAGTTGTGGACCACTAAGTTTATCACGAGGATCACGACCAGGTTTTTTAAGTTCATCAAGAATATCTTGTAATGTCCATACACCAATACCTAGTTCTTCTGCTATTTTTTCCATATCATCAACTTTAATGTCAACTCCACCATTTTTAACATCTGATATGTCATATCCATAAATAGATAAGAGTGCAAAAACAGTATCATATGACTCTGGATGTACACAAGTACTATCAAGTACATTATTTGCATCATATATTCTCATAAATCCAGCACATTGTTCATATGTTTTAGGTCCAATACCATTTACATCAAGTAGTTGTTCACGACTTTTAAATGAACCATTATCCTCACGGTATGCTACAATATTTTTAGCAATCTTAGGTGATATTCCTGCTACATTTTCCATAAGAGTATGTGATGCCATATTCAGATCAACCCCTACATTATTTACACTTTTTTCAATAATACCTTTTAATGATGAGTCAAGTTTTTTAGGATTCATATCATGTTGATATTGTCCTACACCAATACTTTTTGGATCTATCTTTACAAGTTCAGATAGTGGATCTTCAAGACGACGTGCTATTGATATTGCACCACGTTCTGTAACATCATATTCTGGAAATTCCTCACGTGCAAGATCACTTGCTGAATATACTGATGCTCCTGATTCATTTACTATTGAATATGAAACATCTAAGTCTTTTATAATATCAACTATTACTTGTTCAGATTCTCTGGATGCTGTTCCATTACCAAGTGCTATCAGATCAATATTATATTCATAAATTAAATCTAGTACTATATCTCGTGCTTCTTCAACTTTATTTTGAGGATCAGTTGGATATATTACAGCTGTATCTAATACTTTTCCAAATTCATCTATTACTGCTAGTTTACATCCTGTTCTAAATGCTGGATCCCATCCTAGTATTCTATGTCCTCGTATTGGTGCTTGCATTAGTACTTGTTCAAGATTTTTCTTAAATACTTTTATTGATTTATCTTCTGAGTCACTTGTAAGTTTTGATCTTATCTCACGTTCTATAGCAGGTCCTATTAATCTTTTATATGAATCTTTCATTGCTTTTTTTAGAAACTCTTCTGTATATTTGTTATATTTAATTGATTCTGGGTTATCTGAGTAGTTTATTAGTATTTCATCTTCTAAGAAGAATTCTATATTTGGCAGCGGTGCATCTATTGTTACTTTTAGGATTTTTTCTTTTTCACCACGGTTAATTGCAAGTACTCTGTGTTCTGGTATGTCTGTTATGTTTTCCTGGTAGTCATAATACATTTCATATTCAGATGGTACATTTTCATCTTTTGCTGTTGTTATTATTTTTCCACGTCTTAGTGTTATATCACGTATAAATCCACGATAGTATGCATTATCTGATATCATATCTGCTATAATATCATTTGCTCCTTTAAGTGCATCTTTTATTGTTGGTACATCATCTGTTATGTATTTTTCAGCTTCTTCTTCTATTGAATGTGTAAGTGTTTGATCATATATTGTTATTGCAAGTGGTTCAAGTCCTAATTCTCGTGCTTTTGATGCTAGTGTTTTCTTTTTTGGTTTATATGGTCTGTATAGATCTTCAAGTTCTACCATTTGTAGTGTATCTTCTATTTGTAATCTGAGTTCATCTGTTAGTTTTCCTTGTTTATCTATAGAATTTAGTATGAATGATTTTCTTTCTTCTAAGTTTTTTAGATAGTCATATCTTTCATCAAGTTGACGTAGAATATCATCATCTAGTCCCCCTGTTGCTTCTTTTCTGTATCTTGCTATAAATGGTATGGTGTTATCTTCATTTATTAGTGTTATTGCAGCATTTGCTTGCCATGGCTTAATATTTAGTTCTGATGCTATTGTTTTTTCGATATCAATCATTGTGTTTTTCATCCTCATAATTAGTAAGTTTAATAGTTTATTAATTTTTTTAAGAAAAAGTAAAAATGTTATATTTATTTAATTTAAGAAAATTTTATTCTTTATTTACATTAGAATTATTAAATTTTTTTTATTTACTTATATTAATTTATATGTCTTCTAAATATAAATAAATTAAAAACTTATATTTATTAATTAAAATAAGAGCCTTTTATATAATAAAAAAATAAAATTACACATATAAATGATGATAAATAGTGGCTTTTATTATTTTTCATGTAATATGATAAGTAGTGTTGTATTTAAAAAAATAATTTTTCATATAAAAAAAAAAAAGAATAAAAAAAAATAGGAGAAGATTTTTTTTTGAAACTATTTTTTAGTTTCATTTGTTATATTAAATTTTATTATTCCTGTTCCATTATCTGTTATTTCTAGTTGTTCACATTGAGGATTAAGTTCTTCAAGTAATGCTCGTCCACTTGATTGATCCATATAATGTGGTAGATAATTAATAATATCAACAGGATATATGTTTGCAGTTACATTTTCACCACGTACATCAAAATTTACAAAGTATGCTCTGTGTGTTGCAGGATTACTTTGATCAAATATGAAGTTTCCAAGATTATAAAATATTGGTTTTCCATTATATACTTCCATTCCCTGTGTTACATGAGCATGTGAACCTACAACAGTATCAGCTCCTGCATCTATTGCTTTGTGTGATATATCTACTTGTTTTTCATTAGGTGTTCTGCTATATTCATTTCCATAGTGTGTATATACTATTATGAAATCTGATCCATTTTCTCGTGCTTGTTGTATTTGTTTTGGTGATTCATTATCATCCCATGCTGAATATCCAGGAGTATTATCTGTTGCTTTTGGCATAATTTCTTGTGAATATTCTGCAAAGTTTTCACTATCCATGTAGTTGAAAACTGTTATTTTATGTCCATTTTTCTCCATTACAAAAGGCTCAGTTGCTTCTGCTTTATTGTTACCTGCTCCTATATGTGCTATGTTTTTTGAATTAAGATTTTCTATTGAATCTTGCATTCCTTCGATTCCATAGTCAAATACATGGTTGTTTGCATTAGCTGATAGTACTGTGTAGTTTGTACCATTTATAAGATCTATGTATTCTGGACTTGCTTTTAGTGGTACATCAGGTTTAACAGCATTAGATGAGGTTGTAAATGGATTTTCTGTATTTACAATTAGAAGATCTGATGATCCTATTACATTACTTACATATCTATATGGATTTCCCTCACCAAGTACTGCTGGTGTTTTTCGTCCAAACATTACATCTCCTGTAATACTTATGGATAAATTTCCTTTATCTTCACTATTTAATGATGAAGATGTGAATGTATCATCATTATTATCTAGTGGATTTCCTACAATAACTAATAGTGCTAAGAGTATTATGATAAGAATTACTAGCATTATTAGTTTTTTTCGTAGTGAATGATTTTTCTTTTTTTGTTTACTTTGAGATGTATGAGTGGAGTTTTTATTTAATCTAGGTTTATCACTCATATTAATTCACTATTTATTATATATGGATGGTTTTTATTTTTATAAAATATTATTATAAAAATGAATGAGGTTTTTTTATCTTAAAAATAAAACAAGTTGTATAAAAAAAAATAAATAAGTTAAGGGGGTTAATTATTATTTTTTGTAGTTGATCCATTTAATCTAATATTTTAGGTTCATCTGATGCTGGTAGTTTTGTTAGTATTATAGGAACAAGTATGAATATTATTGTTAATATAAGTTCTATAAACTGTGTTTCTGGTGTGTTTGATACAAATATGCCTATTACTCCTGATATCCACATGATAAGAAGTACAAATGGTAGTATGTTTTTAACAAAGAACTTCCATTTACGTCCCATGTTAATTGATGAATTACTTAGTGATGGTATGAATCTATCAAGACCATAACACCATGCCATTATAATAGTTTGTATAATTACACCAAGAAGTATACCAAATTCATTTACAAATGTATCAGTTGTTGTAAGTATATAGTTTCCTGATCCTGTTGTAAATATTAATGATATGAGAACACCAATTATACATATTATTGTCACAGATTTTTTACGTGTAAATCCAAATTTATAACTTAAAGAACATAAGAGTGGTTCCATAAGTGATAATGCTGATGTAAGACCAGCAAAAAGTACACATAAAAAGAATAATGGTCCAAGTATATATGCTACATCTCCCATTATATTAAATATCTCTGGGAACACAATAAACAGAAGTCCTGATCCAGATGTTGCAATATCAGATACTGCAATTCCTGAGTTAAGTGACATAAATCCTAGAATACTAAATACACCTACAGCTGTAAATATTTCAAATCCAGAATTTGAACATACAACAATTAATGCTTTATCTATGAGTTTTTCATTACTTGGCAGATAACTTGCATATGCTATTGTAATACCAAGTCCTATTGATAATGAAAATAGTACCTGTCCAAATGCTGCAAGCCATATGTCAATGTTTGTTAGACTACTCCAGTTTGGTGTAAATAATTCACTTAGTCCTATCATTTGTCCTGGTAATGTGAGAGCATATACTACAATTATTGCCATTATTAAAAATAGCATTGGAACAAGTACTTTTACAACACGACCAATTCCATCATTAAGATCTTTATGTGAAATAAACCATACTATAACCCAAAATATAATAGTTATAATACTAACTGGTAATACAAATTCTAAAATACCTTTAAGATTATCTCCACCTACAATAATATTATTTGCAAAGTATGTTGCAGGAGCAACTCCCCATCCTTTAAAGAAACTTAAAAGTAAATATATGAAATCCCATGCAATAATTACCATGTAATATGTAAGAATTAAAAATACACATACAAGTATAAACCATCCTATATATTCAAATTTAGGCTTTATTTTCTTTAAAATATTTGATATTGAATCTTTAAAATGATATCCTATCGCATATTCTAAAATAAGAAGTGGTATTGCCATTATAATAATTGCTGTAAAATATGGTATAAAGAATGATCCTCCACCATTTGAATATACAACATAACTAAAACGCCAGATGTTTCCAAGACCAACAGCAGAACCTATCATTGCCATAATAAATGCAAATGAACTGTTCCACTTATTAGTAGCTTGTGCCATAATTTTATCTAATTTTTCCCTCCTACTAAAATTTAATCATTAATAATATTATATAGAGCTTATTAAGTATTTATTTTAAACTAATATTATAGAATAAATTATCTTATTTTATAGAAAGAATTATTAAAAATTAGATGATTAAAAAAAAAGTAGATGTAGGAATCTTTCTAATTTTAAAATTCCCTACATGTCAACTTGGTTATTTTCACTAGTTTTAGATGGTAGTTTTGTTAATATTACAGGTACTATTATTATAATTGCTGTTATTATAAGTTCTACCATTAATGTTAAGCCTGTTTCTGTTGCAATTAAATTTATAATTCCCATAATCCACATGAATATTAAAACTATTGGTAGTACTATTTTAAGAATAAATATCCATTTGCTTCCTACTTTAAGTTTTGCTTTATAATTTAATTCAGGTATTAGTTTTCTTAGACCATAATACCATGAGATAATTATTGTTTGTAGTATTACACTCAATAGTATACCAAATTCATTAAGGAATTCATCAGCAATAGTTAGAAGATAATTTCCAGAACCTGTTGTAAATATAAGTGATGCTATTAGTCCTATTGCACATAAAAGTGTTAGTGTTTTTTTACGTGAATATCCAAACTTCTGAGTTATTCCATTACTTATTGGTTCAAGTAGTGAGAGTGCTGATGTAATACCAGCAAATAATACACATAAGAAGAACAATGGTCCTATAATATATGACATTATACCCATTGTATTAAATATTTCCGGAAATACTATAAATAGTAGTCCTGATCCTGATGTTGCAATATTAGATACTGGTATTCCTGAATTAAGTGACATAAATCCTAGAATGCTAAATACTCCTATTGCTGTGAATACTTCAAATCCTGCATTTGCTCCTGCTACAATGAATACTTTATCTATAAGTTTACTTTTTTCAGGCAGATAACTTGCATATGTTACTGCAACTGCTTGTCCTACAGAAAGTGAAAATACTACCTGTCCAAAGGCTGCAAGCCATATGTCAATGTTTGTTAAACTACTCCAGTTTGGTGTAAATAATTCACTTAGTCCTATCATTTGTCCTGGTAATGTGAGAGCATATACCACAATTATTGCCATTATAATAAATAGCATTGGAACAAGTACTTTAACTACACGTGAGAGTCCTTCATTTAAATCTTTATGTGATATAAACCATACAACTACCCATAGTAGTATTGTTATAAGACTAACTGGTAATACAAATTCTAAAATATTATTTAGATTATCTCCACCAACTATTATATTATTTGCAAAGTATACTGCTGGATCCATTCCCCATCCTTTAAAGAAGCTTAATATCAGATATATAAAGTCCCATCCTATTATGATCATATAATATAATAAGACCATAAATACTATGAACATTATAAACCATCCGAAAACTTCAAATTTTGGTTTTATCTTTTTTAGTATGTTTGATAATGAATCTTTAAAATGATATCCTAGCCCATACTCCATTATTAGAAATGGAATTCCAAGTATTAATATTGCTATTATGTATGGTATGAAGAATGCTCCTCCACCATTTGTATATACAACATGACTAAATCTCCATATATTTCCTAGTCCTACAGCAGATCCAATCATAGCCATTAGAAATGCAAATGAGCTATCCCACTGATTAGATTTGCTTTGGGGTGATTTTGTCATGGTTATTTCACCTCCAATAAAAAAAAGAAGGTATAAAAGAAAAAAAGAATTTCTATAAAATTTTAATATTATCTTAATTGACTAATAAAATATTTTTCTTATTTTAAATTCTTTAAATTTAACTTCTCCACTCTTTTTTTACTATATTTTTTTTAAGCGTTTATTATATTAGTTTAATATTAATATATAATAGCTTTCTTAGAAAAATAAGATTTATCTATATTACTTGAAAAAAAGAACCATTTAGATAGAATATGATATTTTGAAAAATTAGATAAAAAAAAGGAATAAAAAAAGGAAAGAATTAATCTTTCTTTTATTAAATTGTATTAGTTATGATAATTTTCATCTACAACTACTTTTTGTGGTAGATATGAAAGTATCACAGGAACTGCTATGAATATTACTGTTATAATAAACTCTATCATTAGTGTTGTAGTTGATTCTGACATGAATAAATCAACAATACCAATAATCCACATTATAGATAATAAAATTGGTAGTACTACTTTAAGTACAAATATCCATTTTTTTCCCACTTTAATAGATGTATTATTATTAAGAACTGGTAATAGTTTTTCAAGTCCATAATACCATCCAAATATTATAGCTTGAAGAACAACTCCAAGTAATATACCAAACTGATTGATGTATTCATCAGCAACTGTTAATATATAATTTCCAGATCCAGTAGTATATATGAGTGATATAAGTAATCCTATAATACATAATACTGATACTGTCTTTTTACGACTCCATCCAAACTTCATACTTATTGAATTGCTCATAGGTTCAATAAATGCAAGTGCTGATGTAACACCAGCAAATAGCACACATAAAAAGAACAGTGGTCCTATAATATATGATACACTACCCATTGTATTAAATATCTCTGGAAATACTATAAATAAAAGTCCTGATCCTGATGTTGCAAGTTCATTTACTGGAATTGCAGTTGAAAATGTCATAAATCCAAGAATACTAAATACACCAAGTGATGTAAATATTTCAAATCCTGAATTTGATGCAGCTACAATAAGTACATTATCTGTAAGTTTTGTCTTATTAGGCAGATAACTTGCATATGTTACAGCTATTGCTTGTCCCATTGATAATGAGAAAACAATTTGTCCAAATGCTGCAAGCCAGATATCAACATTTAAAAGTGCTGACCAGTCAGGATTAAAAAGTGATGTTAATCCAATCATATGTCCTGGTAAGGTAAGTGCATATACTACAATTATTGCCATTACAACAAATAATAGTGGTATAAGAACTTTTACAACACGTGAAACTCCATCATTTAGGTTTTTATGTGAAATAAACCATAATACCGCCCATATTATTATTGTTACAAAAGTAACTGGCATAACTAGTGTGAAAAGATTTGATAAATCATTTCCTCCAACAACAATATTGTTATTAAAATACATGTTAGGATCACTACCCCAACCTTTAAAGAAACTTAAAATCAGATATATTAAATCCCATCCCATAATAACAACATAGTATGTTAAAACTAGAAATACAAGAAATGCTGCAAACCATCCTACAACTTCAAATTGTGGCTTAACTTTCCTAAGAATATTAGAAAGTGAGTCTTTAAACTTATATCCAAGACCATATTCCATTATAAGAAATGGAATACCCATAAGAAATATTGCAGTAAAATATGGTATGAAGAATGCTCCTCCACCATTTGAATATACAACATAACTAAAACGCCAAATGTTTCCAAGTCCAACAGCAGCTCCGATCATTGCCATGAGAAATGCAAATGAACTATCCCATTTACTTTCATGGACAACTTTTTCAGATGCTTTTGTCAAATAAAACCTCCTTTTAAAATAATAGTAAAAAAAATCTATTTTAATATATAAAGAAATCATCTAAAATTTTTTATTAAAAAAAAATAGCATATCTTTATCTATTATTATTTTCTTAAAATATGTAACCTTATAATTTACTAATAAAAAAAAATAGAAATAATATCCTACATTTATAATAACAAATATCATAAAATCTAGTTTATCATACATTTTTTTATATTCTAGAAAACAAACATAATAATATACTTAAACATTCAAAATTTTTATAATAAATAAAATAATCTAATTTTTATAATAATTTTTAATAAAAAAAAATAAAAAATATTATTGGAAGAATAACATGGATATTGAAGAAACTATTTATAAATATGCACTAACAAATGCAATAGAACATTCCAATCAATGTCAGACAGGTTCTGTAATTGGAATGGTAATGTCAAAAAATCCTGAAATGAGAAAAGATCCAAAAACTGTATCACAAATAGCAGGACAAATGACAGCAAAAGTAAATAAAATGACTCCAGAAGAACAACAAAGTGAACTTGAAAAATATGGTGGAGCTGAAGAACATAAAAGAACACCTGAAAAACCAAAAGGTCTTCCTGATCTTGAAAATGTAAATGAAAAAAAAGGTGTAGTACTAAGATTTGCACCAAACCCATCAGGACCATTACATATTGGTCATGCAAGAGCAGCAATACTAAATAAGTTATACCAAGAAAAATATGATGGAAAACTCATACTAAGAATAGAAGACACAGACCCAAAACGTGTAGAACCTGATGCATATGATGCTATAGTTGAAGATATTAACTGGCTTGGAATAAATCCTGATGAAATACACAAACAATCAGATCGTATGCAAATCTATTATGATTATGCTAAAAAAGCAATAGAAATAGGAGCTGCATACATGTGTACATGTGATGGAGCAACATTTAAAGAACTTAAAGATAACTGCCAAGCATGTCCATGTCGTGATAATACAGTAGAAGAAAATCTCAAATTATGGGATGAGTTTGAAAACATGAAAGAAGGTGAAGCTGTATTACGTATTAAAACAGATATTAACCATAAAAATCCTGCAATACGTGACTGGGTAGCTATGAGAATTGTAGATCAAGCACATCCACGTATGGGAAATGAATATAGAATATATCCTATGATGAACTTCTCAGTAACTGTAGATGATCATCTTATGGGATTAACACATGTACTGCGTGGAAAAGATCATCTTGCAAATAGTGAAAAACAAGCATACTTATATGATCATTTTGGATGGGATATTCCTGAATTTATCCATTATGGACGTCTTAAGATGGATGATGTTGAACTTAGTACATCAAAAGCACGAGCAGGTATAGAAGATGGTACATACACAGGATGGGATGATCCACGCCTTGGAACTATTCGTGCAATAGCAAGACGAGGAATTGACAAAGAAGCACTATATGCATTAATTGAAGAAATTGGAACTAAACAAGCAGATGCAACAGTAAGCTGGAAGAAAGTATATGGATTAAATCGTAACATTATAGAAGAGGAAGCTAACCGTTATTTCTTCATACCAAATCCTGTAATGGTAGATGTGGAAGATATTCCTGATGAATTTAAAACCTATATACTAGAGCGTGAATTACATTACAATGAACCAGATCGTGGAATGAGACATCTTAAATTTGATCAAAAAGCATACATACCACAAGATGATTATGATAAAGCATTAAAATCACAAAAACCACTAAGACTAATGGATCTTATAAACATTGACATAACAGAAGATGAAAAAGCTATATATAATTCTAACACACTTGAAGATGCTCAAAAACAGAAAGCTTCAATCATCCAATGGGTACCAACACAAGATGCAATAAAAGCAACAATAATTATGCCAGATAATACAAAAGTAGATGGATACATTGAAAATGATGCAAAAGATCTTAAAGTTGATGATATAGTACAACTTGAAAGATTTGGATTTGCACGTGTTGATAACTTAGATGATGATACAATAACATTTTACTACACACACAACTAGAAAAAAATACATATCCACTCATCACCTCCACACACACCTTTTTTTAGTAATATAACTAAAAAAAAAATATTTAGATAAATAAAACAACATAGAATATAATATAAAAAAAAATATAACAGATTGGTGAAATTACATGGTAGCAACAGTAAATGAAAATTTTGACCTAATACAAAATAACTATCTATTTGTAGAAATAGCAAGACGAGTAGATGAATTCCAAAAACAAAACCCAGATGTAGATCTTATAAAAATGGGAATTGGAGATGTAACCCGTCCACTAAGTAAAACAGTAGTAAAAGCATTTAAAGATGCAGTAGATGAAATGGGAAATGCAGATACATTCAGAGGATATGGACCTGAACAAGGATATGACTTCTTAATTGAAAAAATAATAGAAAATGATTATGAACCACTAGGAGTTGAACTTAAAAATTCAGAAGTATTCATAAGTGATGGAGCAAAATGTGATACAGGAAACTTCCAAGAACTATTTTCACAAGATAACATAATAGCAGTAACAGATCCTGTATATCCTGTATATGTAGATAGTAATGTAATGGCAGGAAGAAGTGGAAAACCACAAGAAGATGGATTCTATGAAAACATAGTATACTTACCTGCAACAGCAGAAAATGATTTTATCCCAGAACTTCCAAAAGAAGATGTAGATATCATATACTTATGTTACCCAAACAACCCAACAGGAACAACACTAACATATGATCAACTAAAACAATGGGTAGACTATGCAAAAGAAAACGATGCACTAATACTCTTTGATGCAGCATATGAAGCATTCATAAAATCAGATGATGTACCACATAGTATCTATGAAATTGAAGGTGCAAAAGATGTAGCTATAGAATTTAAAAGTTACTCAAAAGTAGCAGGATTTACAGGAACAAGATGTGCATACTGTGTAGTACCAGAGGAAGTAACAATAAAAAATAGTAAAGGTGAAGATGTACAACTAACACCACTATGGAACAGACGTCAATCAACCAAATTTAATGGAGTATCATACCCTGTACAAAAAGCAGCAGAAGCAATATACACACCAGAAGGTAAAAAAGAAATACAAGAAGATCTTGATTACTACGTTAAAAATGCACAACTTATACGTCAAAGTCTTGAAGATCTAGGACTTGATGTTTATGGTGGAGTAGACTCACCATATATTTGGGTAAAAACACCTAATGGAATAGATTCTTGGGAATTTTTCGATATTCTTCTTAATGATGCAAATGTTGTAAGTACACCAGGTGCAGGATTTGGTCCAAGTGGAGAAGGTTATATTAGACTTACTGCCTTTAACACATATGAAAAAACAAAAGAAGCAATGGAAAGAATTGCACAACTTGAATTTTAGAAGTTAAAAAAAAATATGATAAATAGAAAAAAGTTAATACTTTTTCTAAAAATTTATCAATTTTCTTAATAAAATCCTACTAAAATAGCATTAAACATGCAATAAATCGGCTAATAAGGGGAAATACTTAAATAATACATGATACATAATTAAAAAATGGAGTTGAAAAAAGATGACAGAAATACCAAAAGCACCAGTAACAAGAATTGCAAAAGCTGCAGGTGCAGAAAGAATTAGTAAAGACGCAGAAGAAAAATTAGTTGAAGCTGTAGAAGCTTACGCAAACAAATTATCAGAAGCTGCAATTGACCTTGCAAAACACGCAGATCGTAAAACAATTCAGCCTGAAGATATCGAACTTGCATTAAAACACTTCTACTAAGTGTCTTGATACAAATTTAAAATAAATTATATAATTTAGAATTAATATAAATCTAATTCTATTTTATAAAAATTATTTACTTTTTTTTATAAAATATTTTTTTAAACTTTTTAACTCATTTTTTTATTTTATTATAAACTTTTATTTTTCTACATCAATTTTATTTATTTCACAGTACTTTTTTTTTAAAATGATATTTATATTCAAAAACTTGTTTTATCAGGTAATTTATTTTTAAAAAAAGAAAAAAAAGTAAGTTATAAAAAAAAAGGGGAGAGGAAATATAGAGTTTTATTTTTTTTAGTATGTTTTTGAGACTAATACTTTATGATTTGCTTTGTTATCACAGTGTAGACAGTTTCCTTCTACTTCTGCTGGTTGTGTTCCTAGTATGTCTATGTTGAATTCTTCTTCTATTTGTTTTCCACATTCTGTATTTCCACACCAGTTGAATGTTACAATTCCACCTTTTTTATTTATGGTTTTTCCTACATTTTCAAGTTTATCAACATGGTATGTTTTATCTTTTTGCCATTGTGTGGATTTTTCTTGCATTTTTTGTGTTATGTCATCAAGTGTGTCTTTGATTATACTTACAATTGTATCTTCGTTATATTCTATGAATTCTTTATCTCCTGTGTCACGACGGTTTAGTACTATGTTTCCATTTTCTATGTCTCTTGGTCCTACTTCTATTCTTATTGGTACTCCACGATTTTCCCATTCATAGTATTTTTTACCTGGTCTTAGGTCTCGTTTATCTTGTTTTGTGCGTATTCCTGCATCTTTTAGTATTGATTCGAGTTTGTCTGTGAAGTTTAATACTACATCTTGATTTTCTTTGAAGATAATTGGTATGATTATTACTTGTTCTGGTGCTACAATTGGTGGTAGTTGTAATCCTTTTTCATCTCCGTGTGCTGCAATTAGTGCTGCTATTACACGGTCTGATAGTCCGTAACATACTTGGTGTGCATATTGATGTTCTGAGTTTTCATCTTCATATGTTATGTCAAATGTTTTTGCAAATGTTGTTCCAAGGTTGTGTACGGTTCCAATTTGTAGTGTTTTTCCATCTGGCATTATCATGTCAAATGCCATTGTGTATTTACTTCCTGGGAATTTGTCCCATTCTGGTCTTTTGCTTATTGTGTATGGTATTCCTAATTCATCAAATAGTGTTTTGTATATTTCAATTCCTTTTTGTACTTCTTCTTCTGCTTCTTCAGGGGTTGCATGTACTGTGTGTGTTTCGTTGAATGTTGTTATTTCTCGTACTCGTATTAGTGGTCTTGTGTGTTTTGTTTCGTATCTGAATGTGTTTACTGTTTGATATACTTTTATTGGTAGATCCATGTGTGAACGTACCCATAGTGAGAACATTGGATACATTGATGTTTCACTTGTTGGTCTTAATGCGAGTTGTTCGTTAAGATCTCGTAGTCCTCCTTTTGTTACCCAGTATACTTCTTCTTCAAATCCTTTTACGTGTATTGCTTCTTTTGCTAGTTCTGATTGTGGTATTAGCATTGGGAAGAGTACTTCTTCATGTTCTTCGTTTAGTAGGTCTTCAAGAGCATTTAGCATGTTTTTTCTTATTTGAAATCCTCGTGGTAGCCATACGCTCATTCCTTTTATTGGGTATCTTGAATCTATTATTTCTGCTTCTTCTAGTATGTTGTGAAACCATTCATTAAATTTTTTCATTAACTCACCATTAATTTTATTTTTTGTTATTATTTTTTTTTAGAAAAGTTATTTTATTTTTTTTTGTTATCCTCTTATTTTTTTCATAAAAGATGTTAGTATATATTTAGAGAATTTTTTTTTATAAAAAAGTGTTTATTTTATATTACTAGTTATATGTTTTGTTGTTTTTTAGTAAAATATTTTATTTTAAAAAAATAAGTGGATAGTGATATCTTATTTAAAATGAAAGTTTAAATGATTTAGTAAAAAAAAAGTATGGGGATTAAAAAAAGAGTATGATGTTTAGTGCAAGGTTTTTTATTAAACTTGCATGTGTGTAAATTTTTTTTTAGTCTATGAATTTTACTGCTGTTCCATAAGCTATGATTTCTGATGCCTCTGGTGTTATTGCCCCACTTCCATATCTTACCATTACTATTGCATCTGCATTTTGTATTTGAGCTTCTTCAACCATACGTTCTGTTGCCATTGTACGTGCTTCATCTACCATTTTTGTATATTCTTTAAGTTCTCCTCCAACGATTGATTTGAATGCTTGTGTCATATCTTTTAGTACATTTTTTGATTGTACACAGTTTCCTCGTACTATTCCTATTACTTTATAATTTCTTCCTGGTATATTTTCTGTTGTTGTAATCATCATGTTAATCAACTTCTCATAAAAATTTTTTTTATGTTATTATAATTTTATTTATATAACATAAATAATTATTTATTTTAAGATTATAAACTATTAATTATGAGAAATATTGTTGTGATAATACCAGTTTCAAGTTTTATAACATCAAAAACTAGACTTTCTCCATTTTTAAGTGTTGATGAACGATCAAATCTCTTAAGATGTATGCTTAAAGATATTATTGAAACATTAAAAAGTGAAGATATAAGTGATATTGTAATTACAAGTAAAGATGATGATGTACTAAGTTATGCTAAGTCACTTAACTTAGATGTATTTAAAGAATCAGAACATGAGTGTGATTTTCTTAACTTAGCTTTACTTGAAACAATAGAATATATAAAACAAACAAAAACAGATAGTCAAATACTTATACTTCCTGCTGATATTCCATTAATATCAACTGAAAATATACAATATATTAAATCACATTTTAAAGATTTTATTATTGCACCATCAAGAGGTGGAGGAACAAATCTATTATACATATCAGATCATGAATTTATTCCAGAATTTGGTGAATTCAGCTTTTTTAAACACCAAATACAAGCTAAAAAAAGAGAAATTCCATTAAATATATATGATTCATTCTTCTTATCACTTGATATAAATACACCTGAAGATCTAGGAGAACTCATGTTACATGGAAAAATGACACAAACATACAATTATTTAGATAAAATAAATATAAAAGTTAAAAACAACCACGGAAAGGAAAGATTAAATGTATATAGAAAATAAATTTAAAGAAGAAAAACCATGCTCAATGACAATAGCAGGACTAGATCCATCAGCAGGAGCAGGACTACTTGCTGATCTTAAAACATTTCAAGCACATGATATCTATGCAACATGTGTATGTTCTACTCTAACTGCACAAAATCCATTTGAAGTAAAAAATGTAGAAAAAGTAGATCCTAGTTTTATAGCAGATGAAATTGATATGATAATGGATGCATATCCAATTAAATATATTAAAACTGGCGTATTATATGCAAATGATATTATAAAAATAGTAAATAAAAAGGTAGTAGAATATGATTTATCTGTAATTGTTGATCCTGTAATGATATCAGAAAGTGGATGTGATTTATCAGGTGATAATTTTGCTGATAATTTAAAAGAAAATCTTCTTAAAAATGCTTATCTTACAACACCAAATATACATGAAGCTGAAAAATTAACAAATATGAAAATACAAACAGAAGATGATATGATAAATTCTGCATTAAAACTAAATAAATATTGTAACTGTGTAATTACAGGAGGTCATCTTTATGGAAATGATATATTATGTGTTGATGGTGAAATAACAAAAATTAAAGGTAACATGATAAAATCAGATAATACTCATGGAACAGGATGTAACTATTCAGCAGCAATAACATCAAATCTTATACATGAAAAAAGTTTAAAACAATCATGTCATAATGCTAATAAATATATTCAAAAAGCAATAATGAATGGATTTTATAATACACCATATCAGTTCTAAAAAAAAGTTTAAAATGGGTGGAGAGTTTAAAGTGAGTATACATCTTCACTTTTAACTATTGAAAATCCTATACCACCAAGAATATCTTGTGCAAGTTGGTTGTCATCTGTTTTAAGTACAACTAGTGCTTTGTTTGTTTTTTTATCTACAAATGCATAGATGTATTCAACATTTATTGATTCTTTAGTTAGTACATCAAGTGCACCTTCTAGTCCTCCTGGCTGATCTTCTACTTCTATTGCTAGAACATCTGCAAGACTTACTGCAAATTCATCTTCAAGTACTTTTTTTGCATCATCTGGATTTGATACTATCATTCTTAGTATTCCAAATTCTGATGTATCTGCTATTGAAAGTGCTTTTATGTCTATGTTATTTTGTGCTAATATTTTTAGTGCTTTTTGTAGTCTTCCTTCTTTGTTTTCAAGAAATACTGATACTTGTTTTACTTGCATTTTGAATCTACCTCTTATTAAATATTATTTAAATTTATATTTTTAGCTAAAGTCTCGTTTATCTATTACTCTTTTTGCTTTTCCTTCACTTCTTGGTATGGTGAATGGTTCTGCTAGTGTTACTTTTACACCTATTCCTATTGCTTCTTTTATGCTTTTTGCGATTTTGTTTCTGAATGTTTCAAGATCTGTTATGGAATCTGAGAAGTTTGCTTGATCTATTTCTACTTGTACTTCTATTTCATCTAGTGTATCTGGTCTTGATACTATTATTTGATATGCTGGAGCAAGTTCATCTACTTTCATGATTACTTCTTCAATTTGTTTTGGGAATACTATTACTCCTTTTACTTTAAGCATGTCATCGCTTCGTCCTTTGATTCTGCTCATTCGTACGGTTGTTCTTCCACATTTACATTTTTCATAGTTTAGTGATGTTAGATCTTTTGTTCTGTATCTAATTACAGGCATTCCAGTTTTTGTAAGTGATGTGAATACTATTTCTCCTTCTTCTCCTTCTGGTAGTACTTCAAGTGTTTCAGGATCTATTATTTCAGGATAGAAGTGGTCTTCTGCTATGTGCATTCCATCTTTCATGTGACATTCTGTTGATACTCCAGGTCCTATTACTTCTGTTAATCCGTAGATGTTTTGTGCTGATATGTCGAATTTTTCTTCTAGTTTTGCTCTGATTTCTTCTGTCCACATTTCTGCTCCAAATAGTCCTCCTTTTAGTGGTAGGTCTTTTGGATCCATTCCTTCTTTTTCCATTGTTTCAGCGATAAATAATGCGTATGATGGTGTGCAACATAGGAAGTCTGCTGGGAAATCTTTTAGGAAGTTAATTTGTTTTGGTGTGTTTCCTGATGACATTGGTACAGCTAGTGCTCCTATTTTTTGAGCTCCATATTGTGCTCCATGTCCTCCTGTGAAGAGTCCAAATCCATATGCTACATTTACTATACTTTTTGGATTAACTCCTACACTTGCAAGTCCTCTTGCTGTTGATTCTGCCCATATATCTAGGTCTTTTTGTGTGTATGCTGCTACTGTTGGTATTCCTGTTGTTCCACTTGTTGAGTGTACTTCTTTCCAGTCTTCTTTTGGTGCTGCTTGTAGTTTGAATGGGTATGTTTTTCTTAGGTCGTCTTTTGTTATGAATGGTAGTTTTTGTATATCTTCTAGTGTTTTTATGTCATCTGGGTGTACATTGTGTTTGTCATATAAGTCACGATAGAAGTCTACGTGTTCGTATGCATATTTTACTGTGTTTTTTAGTCTTTTTAGTTGTAGTTCTTTCATATCTTCTCGTTGCATACATTCACGTTCTTTGTTGAATATATAAACATCGTCTTCACTAAACTTTGCCATATTTAATCTCTCACATTTTTTTGTTAATTTTTTTTATATTTAGTTTTATATTTTTTTTATTAATTTTAATTTTTTATAGGGTGATTAGTTGTATGTTAACATTTTTATTTTTTATGTCATCATCTGTTATTGTTAGTATTGCTGCATTGTTTTCTGCTGCATTTCCAGGATTTAGTAGTGTTGTATTTTCTAGTTTATCTATTGCTTTTGATTCATGTACATGTCCACATAGGTTAAGTGTTGGTTGTGTTTGTTCTATTATTTTATGTACTGATGTACTTCCTACATGTGCTCCTGATTCTATTGTGTCTGTTTTTGTATCATATGCTGGTGCATGTGTCATGAGTATTGTATATTTGTTTTTATCTGATAGTTGTTCATTGAATTTATTTAAAGAGTCATATATTATTTCTTCACTAAATTCATTTGGTGTGTCAAATGGTGTAGGGTTTGATCCACCAAATCCAACAAGTTGTATTTTATCAAGATTTACACATTTACCATCTACATTAGTTGCACTTGATTTTTCAATTAGTTCATCTGCATTTGTAGGATCACAATTTCCTTTTATTGCATATACTGGTGCATATGTTGATAGTTTATCTAAAATTTCAACAAAAAGTTCTTCAGGTCCAAATTCTGTTACATCACCTGTTATGATGATATCATCAAAGCTATTTTCATCTAGATATTCATATATTCTATCAGTTTTACTATGAATATCTGAAAGTATTAAGATTTTCATGAAAAAGCATCTCCACTCCTTAAGTATATTATTTTTTTTTAAAATGATATTATTCTAAAATTCTTATTTTAAAAAATTAAAAAATAAATTATTCTTTTTATATTATAAAATATATTTTTTAGCCTTAATAAAAGTAGTATAAAAAATGAAGATAGATTAGTAAATAAAAGTTAAGTATTTTTCTTTATAAAAAAAAGGTTAAATAAGGGGGTGGTTATTGTATTTTTTTATTTAATTTTCCAACAAATTTTTTTATTCATCTATAACCATTTGTTCTGAGAAAAATGGACTTAGTTCTTTTAGTGCATTTGTAATTTGTGGTTTTTCTCCAAATACGAAGACTGATTTATCATTATCATCAAATTCTATTATTACATTTTCATATTCACATATTTCTATAAATCTTTCTTCAGCTATTGGATCATTAAAGTTAAATCTTACAAATTCAAAGTTTGCAGGCATTCCTGGAATGAATTTTGATTGTATTTTTATTCCTTTAAATATTTCTTTACCTTTTGATGCATCAAGAAGGTATTGTGTCCATTCATCTGTAAATTCTTTTCCTTCATTATCTGCTATGATCATAAGATTTTGTTCTATATTATTTAGTAGACCTTCTATTCTTGGTAGTTCTTTCATTCTATCTTTATCTGTTGGATCATCAAGATAGAAGTTTGTAAGTGTTCGTGCAAGTTGAAGATCTTTAATTATAGTTGTTGGTATATCATAGTTTTTATTTAGTGTTTTTAGTAAATGATCTAAAACAGTCCATCTTAGGTATAATGGATCTTTTAGTGATGCATCATTAGTCATTTAGATGACCTTCTATTATGTTACGAGTGTTGTAGTTGTATATTTCACCATCTAATGATTCTTCGATTTCTTTATCAATTTCATCCATTGATTCATATTCATCTAAAAATAGAACATGGTAGCTTGTTGTATCTTTGATTTTTAATATTGCTATTGGTGTGTTATCTTTTACATCTTTTTTATCGATTGTTGCTTTGTATTCTACAAATTTTTCATAATCTTCTGGTAAGTCTCGTGGTGTGAATACTCCTACTAGTTCTGTTATAAATTTTTGCATTAAAAATCACTCCATATATAATTTTTTTTTTTAGTATAATCATATTTTTTTTCAATTTATATTTTTTTTTATTTTATTTTCTTTTATAATAATGTTTTATTCTTTTAAATTTTATAAATATTATGGTTTCTAATTTTATGATTTATTAAATGTAAATTTAGATTTTTAGATAAACTAAATATAAAATTATAATTAATGTAAATGGTGTATAAAAAATTAGTTTAGTTTTTTTAAAATTATCATTTTTTTTAGGGGTGTTTATTTTGTTAAAGAGAAAAGGAATTTATTTAGATAGTAAGTTAATATCTTACATTATATCTAAATTTTTTATCCTTTCTGATAAGTTTTGTACTTATTCTTCTCTTGGTGTATCCATTTTTGCAACGAGTTGTTCTGGGTTAACTACTTGTTTGTCAAGTGTTAAGTCTGCTGGTGATAGTCCCATTGCTAGTCCGTATAATTGTGCAAGGTGTAATACAGGAATTGCGTAGTTTGTATCGTATTGTTCGTTTACTTCTTTTTGTCCTGCATCAAATTGCATGTGACAGAATGGACATACGTCGATGATTGCATCTACGTCTACTGCTGACATGTTTTCTAGTTTTTCGTGGGTGAAGCTTGTTGTTACTTCTAGGTCTCTTGCTCTTACTCCTCCACCTGCACCGCAACACATCATTTTGTCTTTGTATGGTACTGATTTTGCACCTGTGATTTCTACAAGTTCATCTAAGATTTTTGGGTTTTTAGGGTTGTCTATTTGTACTTGATCACTTGGTTTGAGGAAGTGACATCCGTAGTGTACTGCAACATTTAAGTTGAGTTCTTTTTTGAATGATTCTTTGATTTTTTCAAGTCCGATGTCATTGTATAGTACTTCTGCGAAGTGTCTTACTTGTGTTGAACCTTTGTATTCACGGCCAATGTCTTTTAATGATCCGTTTACTTTTTCTCTTAGTTCTGAGTCTTCTTTAAGTTCAAGGTTTGCTTCGTGAAGTGAACCGAAACATCCGTTACATTCTGTTAAGAGTTGTTCTCCCATATCTTCTGCAATTGTTAAGTTTCTTGCAGCGATGGTTGCCCATGTTTCTTTATCAAATGATCCGAATACTCCTGGTGCAGGACAACAGGAAGCTCCTTCCATATCATTTAATTCTACACCTAGTGTTTCGAATAATACTCTTGTTGCTTTTTCGATACCTGGGTATCTGTTGTTCATAATACATCCTAAAAAGTAAGCATATGCCATAATTTATCCTCCTAAATTAAAATATTTTGTATTTATTCTTCTTCTTTTAGGTGACCGGTGTTCCAATCGTAACCTATAAGTTCGTCGAATTGTGTTAGTTTGAGTAATGTTTGTACTTCTTCAAGTGCTTCTGGGTAGAGTGCTGTTGTTGGTGGGATTTCTTGAAGACCAATTTCTGCACGTAGGTTTTCTATTTTATCGTTAATTGGTACAGCGTGTCCGGTTTTTGCTACGAATGAACCGGTTTTTTTGTGAGCTAGGCACATGTATCCTTCGTGTGCTGCTACGTTTCTTACTGCTTTTACGATTTCTACGATTTTTACATCACGTGGGCATCTTTCTTGACATGCGTAACAGGTTGTACACATCCAGATTGCGTCATCTGAGATAACTTCTTCTTTAAGTCCCATTAATGATTTTCTTACAAGTCTACGGATTAAGTATGGTGTTCTTCTTCCTGAAGGACATGCTCCTGAACAGGTTGCACATTGGTAACATACTGCTAAGCTTTCGCTTCCTTTTTCCATGATTTCGCTTTTAAATGAAGGATCGATATTTGCGTCTGTTACTAAATAATCAGTTTCGTTTAATAATGTCATTTTTTCACTCCATTAAGTAATAAAAAAAAGTTCACATTTTAAAATAAATTATAAAAGTGTGTTATTCTTTTTTTTGTAATATTTTTTGGTTTTTTTTTTAAATTAATATTTTTTTTAATATATTTTACATCCGATTAAAAAAAATTTAATTCATCTTTTTTTTTAAATATTTTATTTTTTTTAGATGTTTTTCTAATCTTAATTAAAGATTAAGAAAAAAAATTGTTTGGATAAATTTTTAAATAGTTAACTTGTAGAAATTTGACAAAAAATTATAGTGTTTACATTTTTTTATAAATCTCTATTTTATAATTTACTTGATGTTAATATATAAAGGTATCAAAAAAATATAAAACTGTAACCTTTAAGGTTACACTAATTTAAGTTAGTTTTAAAAATAAAATATTAACTACATAAAAAACACAAAAATAATAAACATACAAAAAAAAATTAGGAAAAGAACAAGAATGATAAAAATAAAAAACCATGATGGACCTGCAAGAATTGGACAAATAAATGAAGCATTAACACCTAACATAATAGACTACAAAAAAATCCAACAAGTAAAAAACATACCCACACCATTTAAAATACAAAAAGAAATAGCACAAGAAAACATGGAAAAAACAATAAAACTAGCAGAAAATGAAGAAGATAAAAACAAAATTGCAGTAATACAAGGAGCAGAATATACAGATTTAAGAGTAGAATGTGCAAAAAGACTAGAAGAAAAAGGATTTACAAATTTAATGTTTGCAAATACAGATGAAATGATGAGAAATCCTGAAAAACTACTTGAAATAATAATAGAAGTACGTGAAAACATAAATCCAAATACAACACTATACTTCCCATTTGCAACAACACAAATCATACCAATACTAGCATACCTGGGAATAGATATGTTTGATACATCACGGGTGATATATGAAGCAAAAAACAAAAATCTAATGACAAATACAAACATATACCCACAAGATGAATACCAACTAGAAGATGATCTAATTGATGCAAATTTAAAACAACTAGAATTCACAATAAAAGAAGTACAACAAAACATGAAAAACAAAACTCTAAGAAATCTAACAGAACAAAGAGCATGTACAAATCCAGAACTTATGACATTACATAGATTACTTGATAAAAACCACCAAAACTACCTACAAAAATATACACAATTATACTAAATTCTAGAAAAGAAAGTTATTAGAGGGAAAAAAAATTTTATTTTTTATAAAAAAAAATAATATAAAAAAAAAGGTGAGATAAAAAATCACATCAGTTCATTTTTATAATTTTTTTTTATATTACTCCTTTTTTTTACTATTTAAAATTCTAATATTATCTAATTATTAATTACTCATCTATTTTTTTTAGACATCTATTTCTTTAGCTGATGCTAAAATACGATTATATGTTCTTCTTGCTGTAGAACCATCATATCCAATATATACAAAACATCGACTATTATCATGTTTAGTACATACTACTTGATAAAAACATGTTCTTTTATCACGAAGAAACTGTATATCCTTATAGACATCATGAGTAATATGAGTTTCTTTAAGTAAAGATACTGAATCATCATTTGTATAATTCATTTTAAAACACTTCTTAAAGTTTATCAAAAAACTAATTATTGATTCTTATAAAAAAAAATTAAATTCATAATCCTTATTTTTTTATACAAAAAAAGAATTTAACTAAGAAATAAGATCAGAGTTAGTTATTATTTTTTTTTAAATATCTAAATATAACATATAAAAAAAGATATATTTAAAATCTTTCTTAAAAAACAAGAAAAATTTAATAAAAAAGAAAAAAGAGAAGATTTTATAAATAATCCTCAAGTAACTCTTTATCAACACTAGCAAGTGTTATAAGAGCTTCAGCTTCCATAAAATGAAGATCACCAGGAACAATCATACAATGAAGAGGACCACCAAAATCATGCTCTAAAACATCACATACTTTCCCACCATAAACAATAGGTTCATCACTACCAGCATGAGCAATACCAACAACTATTCTATCATCACTAAATACACCTTCATTACGTTCAGATTCAATACGACGAAGATAATCAATAGCTTCATTAACAGTCATATACCTATCACGATGAGCCTGAATATCAAGTAATACAAGAGTATGTAAACCATTATCAGAATTTAATTTAATAGCATCATAAGGTGAATGTGGGAAAAATCCTTCATCAGGAAAAGGAACTGTTGTAGTTTTACCAAACTTATAACCTTGAAGACCACTAAGACCAGGAGCAGCAGAAAAAATACTACTACCATGAATAACACATGTATCAATACCACGATTTTTAGCCTCAACATACAAATCAGTATGAGTAGTAGCCATTAAAGAATCACCAGCAGTAACAAATGCAATATCCTTATTCATAGCTTCCTTAATTACAATATTATTATCCTCAACATCCTCACGTTTAAGTTCAATAAAATCAACATCAATTTTATCCATCAAATTATTAATATCTCCACCCATAAGACGAGCAGTATAAAATTCAGCATAAACACAATCAACACTCTTTAAAGCATTAAGAGCTTTAACACTTAAATCATCCTCACTAAATAAACCAAGACCAATAAAATATAACATCTAATATCATACCTCCCAAAATAAAATAATTCATCTTAAAATAATTATATTAAAAATAAGTCTTTCATCTAAGATAATCTATGTAAAAATAAGTTATTAAAAATATTGATTATGAAACAAAAATAGAAAACATTGCATAAACTAGAGTTTATAAAAATAAATTGTTAAAAATTAGTAGAAAATTATTTAGTAAAAAAAAAGTATAGTATTTAATTAATTAAAAGGCCGGCAACTTTCTAACCTTCCCATAAGCTTACCACTTATAGTACCAATTAAAACGTAGGTAGACTTTATTACTGAGATCGAGACGAGATCAGATGTGACCCTACCGCTATGGTCGCCGTACCCAATAAGATATTTTTCCTCATTAGAAAAAAAAAGTTATAATATACTTATCCAAAAGCATGAAAAAATAAGTCATATACTGAATGCACCTAACTAGAATATATTAAAACCTAGTACATATGTGTATAAATTAAAGTAATAATGAGAATAAAAAGATTTACAAAAAACTATAATGATTTGTAAAATATAAGATCTATAAAAGAATCTATTCTTTCTTAATCTCTGAAATTGTGAGTAAAATTTCGGGTGTTGGAAACCGCAGACTTAACAACTCGAATACAAAGAATCTCGAAGCTTACATCCCAGTCCCATCAAACGGATCTTCTATCCATACCCTAAAAAAGCTGCTTATTTTTACGGAATA